>JAZUEV010000229.1:0-1907 GCA_045640345.1 Treponema sp. | reverse complement strand
AGCCTTCCTGCAAAGATGATTTGATTTTTTCTTAAAGAACTTGGAATAACTTCTGTCGATGCCAATATTTCCAATGGATCCTGCAGAAAATTTGGTTTAATAAAAATCTGCTCTTCTTCTATTTGTCCCTGCTGTAAAAGCTTTTGTTTCGCAAATTCCGTAAGGCAAATGTAGTGAATCTGTTTATAAATATTTGTCATTTTATGAACTTGCATCCCCGCAACATTTACCGCTGTCTGCAAAAAACTGTTTCGATAACAACCGTGAAGCAAAGAACAATACAATCCCTTTTCAAGGCAGTCCTCGCACACATGTCCATCACGATAAAACACTGCATTCGGACAAAGCATACGGAAGTTGTGTACAGTCTGAACCACAGGCACCTGACAGTCCCTTGCTGCATAATACACAGCTGCACTTACTAGACCGAGAGTATTATGAACATGTACAAGATCAACCTTCTCATCTTCAATGATTTTCTTGATATCCACGTAGGTTTTTTTATTATAAATTGTATCCGTTGGAACAAAGGCTTTTTTTATTGCTGTCATCTGTTCCATTTCCTGATTGTGTCTCTCGTAAAAAATCACTTTATGACCATGAGATTTTAAAAGAGCCATTTCATTTTCTACCACACGGTCTTCTCCACCTGGCAGTTTATAATAATTATGGACAATCAGAATTGTTTTTTTCGCTTCAGACATATGTTATTCCTCTTATAAACCTCAAACACCATTCATCCAAGTATTCAGTCGTTCGTCAAACTCCTTGAAGAAATCATCTCCATAGGGTTTTACAAAAAACAACTCCAGTAATTTGATTTGAATTCGTCTTAGTGCTTCGCTACTGAATTCACCACTAAGAATTGCATTTTGCAATCTCTTTTTTAATTCATTCCACTTTGCTTGAAATGCGCCATATCTTTCATCGGGAATACCAATCCATTCCTTCACGGAAATTTCAGTTGTATCTTTAATCGGACATCCCAATTCTTCATCCAAAATAAAATAAGTAGGTTTTAAACTATCTTCAGAAAAAATTCGACCTAAGGGATATAATCGACAGATACCAGGACGGCAGAAATGAATGCTGCATCTTCCATTGTTCAAAAAAGAACAAGCTCCAACACCTTCTTTTTTTGTTTCTACCATCTTCATATTCGGTAAAATAAGCCCATTCTTTGGCGTCAATTCCAAAGGTCCGTCCTCTGAAATTAAAACCTCAAAAGACACGGTTCCTCCACCTGAAATTTTCAATTTATGTGTAAGCTGCCACACATCATATGGATCTAAAACAATGGTGTCGGCCATATTCTCACAACACTTTTGACACCCCTTACAATCATCACAGGCAATTTTTACACAATCATCGATTTCATATTCAATTCCATCTTTACTATGAAGTAAATTTTTCTGACTACTCACAACTTAGTTCCCCATAAAACCCTTAATTGGATTCACATTCTTGGCCATATTAAAAATTGTTTCTCTTTCATTATCAACATACTTTAAAAGTTGATCTATGTCTTCCTTTGCAAAGCCATTGTTTTTTAGAAGCTTGCAATCTGGCAAAACAAATTCTGCATTTTTTTCGCCATCATAAAACATTACATATACAGCCTTATCTCCATCTTTTCGGATAAATGAAGATACACTCATTTTAATTTCCTGATTCATATTTTAAATCCATCTTCATCTTTAGTGTCATATAGTTTTCCCTCCACTCGTAATCTCGTCTCAGGTTTTCTACTTTACTTTGTAAATTCTTGGCCAAATTATCATTTGGCTTTCCGGTCTCTAAATAATCCAGGCTTTTTATAACCTCCCTGCTTTTAAATTATTGGAAATTTAAGCAGTGAAGTTTTTGAAATATAGATATGTGATTAGAATCACATGATAGAAATATTT
>JAZUEV010000228.1:0-3580 GCA_045640345.1 Treponema sp. | reverse complement strand
CTGAGTCATTCACTGTCGATCCTCAAGGAGATAGACCGGATGTTAATATAACATATCCAAAACAGGATGCGGTTCTTGGTGGTGAAATCACAATCATGGGAACAGCCACCGACAATGAGCTGGCAGAGAAGGTCGGTCTCTATTTGGATGTAAACAACGATGGCCACTGGAACTGGGACGATATTAAACTGTTGAATGATGATGGTGGTTTCGATGTAAAATTTGGAAAACTCGATGACGCTGCAAAGAAATTTGTAGAAGATACTCCTGTTGCAGGAAAAACAGAAGCCTACTATAAGGATTATGCCCTTCTTTTGGATGTAAAGGCTGGTAGCTGGAGCTATAAGATTAACGGAAAGGGAACCTTCGATCCAGACGACGACAGTAGCAGAGAAATCAAGGTGTATGCCTTCGCTGTTGACAATAAAGGCAATCATAGCACAACCGACTTTACGAAAATGCAAAATGTTTCATTCTTGATAGATAAGGATTCTCCAAAGATTGAAAATGAAATGCTTATCAGAGATGGTGGCTCAGGAGAACTTGAGGCGGCTGAAATTCCTTATGTCGAGGATATGTCGGTAAGAGGTAAATGGAAATACAGGGCATATATCTATGACGATACTGCTATTGCGTCCATCAAGGTTGACGGTGTTTCTGTGCTTCCAAACGGAAAAGAGGGAGTCACTGTAAAAACAGAGGACTCGCCTGACGGAAAGAAGCATGGATATATAATCACTGTTGATATTGGAACTGATGATGCTGAAAAAGTAATGACGGACAGTCATACCATCACCTTTACTGAGAAAAAAGACTCTGGAGCTCTTTCAGGAAGCAGACAGATTAGCGTCAACATCGACAACAAGGCACCTGAATTAATTGAACACGGCGAGGACGGATACAACTTCAAAGTCTATGGTGACGGCATTGATGAAGGTCGTGTCGTAAATATGAATGGATTCTATACATTCGGTTCCAAGGCAACGGAAGAACCTGTCAAGAATCTGAACACCGGTCTTTATACAAACCAGACTGGAATTAGTCGTGTCGCCTTCTATGTAACAAGAGATGTGGAAGTGGATGGAGGTGATGATATTCAGCATCTCTATGATGTGATGGTTAAGCACAAGACCGCTGGAAATATTATTGAAAATTATAAGACTCCTTCGATAAGCAATGTGAAAAAAGATGCGGATGAACTTTACTGGAGGACAATGAAAGTCGTTTCAGGAAGCATTGGTTCCATTACATTGACTGCTGCTCCTGGAGAAAATGCCCATGTTGGTGGATTGGTAAAACATAAGGGAGTGTATTACATAATCAAGTCCATCGAAGGAAATGTCATAGGTCTTGATACCTCTTATAATTTCAGCAATGCAGTTGGAAGTGATGTCAAATTTGCAATCGCCTCTGTCGTGGACAATCCTACTCAGGAATTGGATGGAACTGTCAGGGATGATGATGGATATTGGATGGACTCACCACGCGATGATGGGGACAGAATGATTGAAAGCCTTATCAAGCAGGGCAATTCATGGATTTGGGAAGCCAACATCAACTCCAGGAATATTGGGGACGGTGTCGCAAAGATTCATTATGTAGTGTTTGACCAGGCTGGAAACAGTGTGCATGACGAGGTAAGCATCTATGTTGGAAACAACTTGCCACGCGTCGCTGGACTTGTTTTTGCAACGGACGACAATGGAGACGGAACATTTGATAGCTCTGAAACCTATAGCCAGTATACAGGTGTCTATGAAAAGGGTATGAGGGAAGGAAAGAATGTAACCTCTGCTTCATTCCCTGTGGACAGCACGGATGAAAAACCTGTGTCAATTGCAAAGGTACGCAACAATATGAAGGTTGTGCCAGAGATTGTCGGTGGAAACGATACGATATCTGTCACTACATCCCTCAGCAAGAGAAATGTCGCAAATAACGGTTGGGCGGCTGCCTATAAAACACTTAATGCCAAGGCTTTGGGTAACGGCTCTGAGGATGGTTCCGCAAAGGCCTTTGAGATTCTTTACGATGTAAGGACAATGCTGTCAAATAATTTCGCTGACGGTGATAACCAAAAAATGTCAATGGTGTTCAAGGATTCCACACCAGGAGGATCAATGGAAGCTTCTATTGATATAGTTTTGGACATCGCCTTGCACGACAAAAATCCTCCAAGAATTTATATCAAGCCTTTTTATTGGAAGAGCAACAAGGACAACAGCCTCTTTAAGAATTCTTTGAAGGAAGGCCATATTGAAATATCTTCCGACCTTGATTTCACTGGTACGAAGTTTACGGATGCAAGTGGACTTATGGATAAGGATCCTAAGGTCTCTGGAAAGATATGCATTGAGGGTATAGCAATTGATGACAAGCAGCTGAAGGAGTTGACCCTCAAGTTTAACGGAACTTCAAAAACTATTGCAACCATGTCAGGTGGTGTATGGACTCTTGGAACTTCTTTGACAGGTGGAAACATCCCAAGCGGAGGTTTTGCTGCTGGAGAAATTGTTAAGGCCACATACGGTGATTTGGTTGACTATGGCATCATCGACGAAGATTCCTTGACCAAGAGAAAGACTGCCGAGGTTCCATTCTTTACTCAGGAATATGGCCATGTCGTTAAGTGGACAGTCTATGTTGACACAAGCGTACTGACTTCTTCAATTCTTGGAAGCGGAAAATTTGCTACAACTGATATGTTGGTTAATGCTGTTGCAACGGATGTGGGAGACCCAACATTGTCAGCCCCAGTGTCTAACACCTCAGTTCTTGAAACCGCTCAGACTGGCTTGGATGATGGAAAGGGTAGATGGACTTCCCATTATAGAATGGATGTGGTCCCTTATATAACTGGAGTCAGGTCAGAACTTTCTAGACAGACCATCGGAATGACAAGGTCCGCCTTGGGTCACTATCCATTGCGCACACAGATAAAGTCTGAAACTGCCACTGAGTTGGAGGCTGGAGAAACCGTTACCTTGACTGGATTCAATATGAGTGCAGCGGGTGAGTCGTTTAACTCCAAGGATCACGCAACTTCAAAGGCATACGAAGTCACCGTCAACGATGTAAAGAGCTTGAATAACTTGAACAACAACAATGCCAGCGGTGAATCGGGGGTAAGCATAAGCGACAGCTCCAGTTACACTCAAAAGACTGGCTATGCCTACAACAGGACTCCTGACAACAAGGGAAATGATTTGCTGACCGATGATGTCTATTTTGATGTCTGGACAATCAACTCCAAGGTCGCTGTGCCTTTGAATGGAGGTAAGCTGGATCAGATGGGTATGAAGGTTGGGCCTCATGGAATGCTGGCCTTCGGTTTTGCAAACGGTCCACTGAATTTCTCCTTGTCCAATGGCAAGTACAATTCCTATACAGGAAATAAGGCAAAAGGTGGCGACTTCTTTACCTCCGTCTCCTTTACCATGGATGACTGGGGATATTCCTATGGAACTGCAATGCCGGGAAATGAAGGAGACAAATTCAGACTTATTAGCGGTGCCGCAGGCTTTGATAACGACCTTGAAACCAATGGACAGGATGGAGAGTCCGGCAAGCATAGGATAAG
>JAZUEV010000227.1:0-2144 GCA_045640345.1 Treponema sp. | reverse complement strand
TGATGAAGGTTGTCGGTGAAGAAGGTACATCCCTCGACGACTTTGTGGCATACTTGAAGAGCGAATTCCTGGATGCCGTTTATATGCAGCAGGATAGTTTCGACGATACAGAAGGTGCCACATCTCCAGAAAGACAGCGATATGTTTTCAAGAAGATCGTGGAAATCCTTGGTTCTGAATTTGAAATCCAGGAAAAGGACGAGGCTCGTGTATTCTTCAACAACCTGAGACAGAATTTCATTGATATGAACTACACAGTCTATGAAAGTTCAGAGTTCAAGGCCCAGGAAAAGAAAATCGAAGCCCTGCTTAAAGAAAAGAAAGCACAGTTGACTGATGAAGTAAAACAGCTTCTCAAGGACGGTGAATAATGAATAAGGTATACAGCAAAATCGAAAGCATCAACGGTAGCGTTATCACCGTTCGTGCAAAGGGTGTAAAACTGAACGAGCTGGCAGAAATCACAACCCGTTTCGGAAAATCCCTTGCCGAGGTGAACAAGATTGACGGTGACTTGGTTTCATTGCAGGTATTCGCTGGTGGACGTGGTGTTTCAACTAACGACCAGATTCGTTTCCTTGGACATGAAATGAAAGTATCTTTCAGTGAAAATCTTTTGGGCCGCATCTTCAACGGTTCAGCAGAACCTCGTGACCATGGACCAAAGTTGGAGGACAATCTGGTTGAAATCGGAGGACCATCCGTTAACCCATCAAAGCGTATCACGCCAAACCGCATGATCCGTACCGGTATTCCGATGATTGACATCTTCAACACATTGGTTGTTTCCCAGAAGCTTCCAATTTTCTCAATCTCAGGAGAACCTTACAACCAGCTTTTGGCACGAATCGCTATGCAGGCTGAGGTTGATGTAATCGTTCTTGGTGGAATGGGTCTCAAGTATGATGACTACTTATATTTCAAGAACACATTGGAAGAAGGTGGAGCCCTCAGCAAGACTGTTATGTTCATCCACACAGCAGCCGACCCAACCGTAGAATGTATGAAGATTCCAGATCTGTCATTGGCAGTGGCGGAACAGTTTGCCCTTCAGGGAAAAGATGTTCTTGTTCTTCTGACGGACATGACAAACTTTGCGGACTCCATGAAGGAAATCGCTATCACACAGGAACAGGTTCCATCAAACCGTGGTTATCCAGGAGACCTTTATTCACAGCTGGCATCACGTTATGAAAAGGCTGTTGACTTTGCCGACTCTGGTTCTGTTACAATCCTTGCTGTTACGACCATGCCTGGAGATGATGTTACTCACCCGGTTCCAGATAACACTGGATACATCACAGAGGGTCAGTTCTACTTGAAGGGTGGACACATTGAGCCGTTTGGATCTTTGTCCCGCTTGAAGCAGCAGGTTAATAGTAAGACACGCAAGGACCATCGTGCATTGATGGACGGTATGATTCGACTTTATGCCCAGTACCGCGATACACTTGAAAAGAAGTCCATGGGATTCAATATGTCTGCTTGGGATGAAAAACTCCTTAAGTACGGAGCATTGTTTGAAGCACAGATGATGGACTTGAGCGTAAACATTCCTCTTGAGGATGCATTGGACAATGGATGGAAGATTCTTGCCCAGTGTTTTGAAAAGCAGGAAACAGGTTTGAAGACTGAATTGATTGAACAGTTCTGGCCAAAAGCTTGATTGGGGATACTGAATGGCAAAGTTAAAGCTGACAAAAAATGAGCAGAAGGCACAGAAAGATGCGTTGAAAATGTACCAGCGCTATCTTCCTACCTTGACTCTTAAAAAACAGCAGCTGCAGTCAGAAATCCGCGCCATTGACGAAAAGGCAAAAGCGGTGCGCGCCGAAAAAAAAGCCTTGGAGGAGGATTTCCAGAAATGGATTTCCGTCTTTGGTGAAAAAGATGCCTTCAAGCCTGGAATGGTGACAGTAAAGAACATCAAGAAGGGCTGGGGAAACATTGCCGGTGTAAAGATACCTATCTACGAGGGCGCTGATTTTGGTCGTGGAGATTACGACCTTTATTCAACTCCTCTGTGGATTGATATGGCTGCAGACCGCATGGAAAAAGAATTGGAGCTGGATTTGCAGGCCGAGGTTCTTGACGAGCAGGTTCGCTTGCTTTCACAGGAACTCAGGACCACATCCCAGCGTGTG
>JAZUEV010000226.1:0-5863 GCA_045640345.1 Treponema sp. | reverse complement strand
CTTGCTCCTCGATTTTTACCAAACAGTAATCTTGTATACATCGGAGACACTGGAGAAAAATGGGTATATTATGATCAGGAAATCGCTGGAAATTTGCTTTTCGATGTAAAAAAACATGGAAAAATGCCAGATGTTATTTTGTATGTAAAAGAAAAAAATTGGCTAGTGTTAATAGAATCTGTTACATCACATGGACCTGTTGATAGCAAACGTTATATTGAATTAAACGAACTTTTTTCCTCTGTCAATGCGGATTTGGTTTATATCTCTGCTTTTCCTGACAAATCTACTTTTGTTCGCTTTGCACACGATATTGCATGGGAAACAGAAGCTTGGATTGCAGATAATCCAAGTCACATGATTCACTTCAATGGAGATAAATTTTTAGGTCCCCACAAATAAAGGGAATTTCTAAAAATCGCAGTTTCTATAGATGTCCAACATAAACAGATTCAACACAGTTTTAAGATTTTCCATGGGCACAAAAATTTATCCCAAAAGTACCATCAGTTTTCCAGTTCCAATGGAATGATTCCTTCTGCCTCGAACTCTCCATTCAGCACACCCCACAGAGCGTTGAAAGAATAGTTGGAGTAGGAATATCCACAGATGATGGTGTCGGTCCATTCAAAGTCGTCCAGAACGTAGACAGGAGAGAGGACTGAAAAGATTATAACCTTTTTGCCTGAATTCCTAAGTCTTTTGGCAATGTTCGCCGTATGCCAGTCATAGACGGTAACCACAATTGTGTCATATCCACGAGCGATTGATGCCAAGCCCGACGCATTCCAGGATGCCATGTTTGCTTCGGTAGCGTCCAGTTCGTAACTGTAGTTATAGCTTTTCGCGTCAGGATATCTTTTTAGGCCTTCATCAAAAAACTGTTGGAAAGGTCCCACCATAAGGATTTTTTCATCCTGGCTTGGTTGCAAAGGTAAAAACCTTCCTTTTTTGTAGACCGTTATTGATCTGCAGGCCTGGTCAAGGAAAAACGCCTGTCCGTCTCTGTCCGGGATGAAGTTGGAAAGTTTTTCTTCATCTGGATAAAGTGGTGCCACAACCTTGGAGTCCTTGAAATATTTGAGTTTTTCGTAGATGACCCTCTGGGCAGAATCCTTGACCCTGTTTCTGAAAGCCAAGTCCGAAGACATTTTGGCAAGATTGACAGTCCAAAGGTCGCTCTGAAGTGGAGCGGTCGTGGATGAAAGAACAATATCGTTTCCGGCTTCAATCGCAAGGGTCACAGCGTTGGCAAGGGATTGGGCAAAAAGCGTTGCACCGTTCATCATCATGTCGTCGGTAATGATAAGACCATTGTAGTTAAGCTTGTCCCTAAGGATATCGGTGAGCATAAGTTTTGAAAGACTGGCTGGAGTTCCGTCTGGCTCAATCAAAGGGAAAGAAAGATGTCCGCTCATAATGGCAGGGATTCCTGAATCAATGAGAGCCTTAAATGGAACAAGTTCACGCTCCTCCAAGGTTGTCATGTTGATTTGGATTTCTGGGAGCTTTCCGTGGCTGTCCAAACTTGTGTCCCCATGTCCAGGAAAATGTTTGGCAGTAGGAATAACACCAGCGTCCATGGAACCTTTGGCAAAAGTCTTTCCCAATATTCCAGCTATCTTTGAATCGGCTCCAAAAGACCTAGGACCAATGACCGTTGAATCAAGGTTGGAGTAAAGGTCAACGGTTGGAGCAAAATTCATGTTGATTCCCAAAGCAGCGATTTCCTTGTTGATGTAGTATCCCGAATAATAGGAGTCGGAAGGAAGACCGGTAGCACCAATGGCCATATTTCCTGGAGTGACCGATGTTTCACCCTTCACATGTCGAATCCATCCACCTTCCTGGTCGGTAGCAACAAAAAGAGGTATCTTATATCTACGAGCGGCGGCCTTGGTTTGCAAAGATTTGACCGACCTTGCCACATTCTTAAGGTTCTCTGTGTTCCATCCAAAAACTTTTACACTTCCCAGTCCCCTGTCAGTGACCCATGAATTCAAAAGTCCACTTGGTTCTGCCCCTGCCCAACCGAACATGAGAACCTGGGACAAAAGTTCTTCGTCGCTCATTCTGTCAACCAAAGCCTGAGCCAAAACATCATGGGGATAGTTGCTCCAGAATGTAATATCCTCCGGCAAATCGGCGGGACTAAGTTTTTTATCTTTCGACTGGGACCACAGCGGCAGAAGAGACAAAAGCACAACTGCACAGGCCAAGGCAATCCTAATGGTTATCTTTTTCATATATCAATATTCCTAAGATGTCTCTAGTTTTTCGACGAGATCACTGAAAAAGTCTTGTTTTGTCATGCTGAACTTGGTAGTCTTCGGCGGCGACCTACAGCATCTTCTAAATCTATGTAATATAAATATTTAGAGATTCCTAATCAAGTTCGGACTGACGATTTTGCACTTTTCAGCAGACTCTTTTTCGACACGAGTTCTAAAACTGTTGTTTTAAAATCCCCACATATTTTATACCAAAATCCTAAAAATTTAAAGAGATATTTCCAGACATGGAGAATTGTTTCCCATCTTTCAATCGGGGACTATAAATCAGCTCCAAAGCAAAAGTCGCCATGCCGCTTGGATTTGCCATGGAACCAGTGTTCAAAGTTCCGTCCAGATAAAATCCCCAACGCAATGAATCGGCAAAAATATAATCAGATAGGTGTCCCATTTTTTCCCAGACATTGAAAATTGAAACATCCCATGACGCATCGAACAAGGCGCATGAATAAGTAAGGTTTGTGTAGAACCGGTTAAAATAAATCGGCACGAATTTTGTTCCCTTCTGAATCTCCCAATCAAAAATCACAGCAGACACATTTGCAGTAAGAATCTGGTTCCTTGTAGATGCCAAAGTTCCAGTAAAAGTCAAAGGCAGATTATAGGTAAAATTTTTGGTGCAATCAAAAGGCAAAAGATTTGGTACACCGATTTTCATGGCAGGATAAAAACGGCAGTCAAGATTTTCTCCAAGCATATATTCCATTTCGCCAACCAGATTCGCAATAAACTGGAGTTTCTGAAAATAACCTGGACCAGTTTTTTTGACGGAACTTAACGCAAAAATCAGGACATCGGAAAAAGAAAAAGTATTTTCACAAGACTTTCCACACTCCCGACCGTAGAGCAAGTCCATGGAATTTTTCACGCTGAACCCAAGAACACCGGATTTTATATATGAAGACAAAATACTTTCAAAAGATGTTTGGGCGAATCCCTTTTCATCAAAAACCAGGTTCGTTGACAGGCTGTAGTTAAAAAGATTCGTGCTTGTCCCTCCCGAAAGCTGCATCCCAAGTCCCGCTTCAAAACAGTCGTCCTGGAAAAAAGAAAAAAACACTCCACCTGGATTTACACCTGCGGACAAAAGAAGATTCACTCCATCCCAAGGGTCTGAACAAATATAAGTGAGTCCAGGAAAAGCGATGGAACTTTTTTTGATGGCGTTCTGGTCAAAGAGGTTCACGGAGGCAAAAGGAAAAAGACTTCCCCTTGAAAATCCTCCATGATATTTTTTGGTTGTGGATAAAAAATCTTCTATTATATATGCTGATTTTGAATCGCCACTTTCTTCATTTTCAAGACTGATTTTTTCACTCGAAAGACTTTTTGATTCCCAATCCACAAAAGATTTATCCATGGACAAAATGGAAGTCTCGTCAACAAAATTTCCGATATAAAAAATCTTGTCCAAGGCTGGATGCTCCACAGGATTATAGATTCCACCAGAAATATCCTGATTCATAAAACTCACCCTGGCTGAACCGTCTTTTAAAACAAAAGTCCCCAACCTCGGAAAAGTGTCCTTAGTCGCCCAAGAAAAATCCAAAATCAATTCATCCTTTGAAGATTTCACCAAAGACAGATTTCTTACTGAAAGATTTTTTTCAAAAACAAATCGGGTGATTTCCTCATCTGAAAAAACATCAGAAATACATAGACCATAAGAGCCTCCCTCCCAATGAAGAAAAGCGATTCTGCCCTCCCCCAAATCCACAGGGTCAAAAATATTTTGGTCGCAGCCCAGTTCAATTTTTTTTACAAAATCAAGGGACTTTATATTCTCTTTTTTGTCGAAACTGATTTTCCAGATTCCAAGATAGGTGTCATTGTTTTTTGTCCCCACCGCCGTGAAATATGTTTCATTGTTTTTTGAAAAAATCCGTCCCTGACTGAGACCAAGTTCCTGGACTTTTGTCTTTTTTCCACTCCTAAAATCATACACGAGACAAGATTTTTTGTAGTTGGCATAATTCGTGTCCACATAATCGCAGACCAAAAATCTACCGTCGTTGGAGAGACTTATGTTCTGGACATTCGTCAGATTGAAAAGTTTTTTGATTTTTCCAATTCCATTTTCAGTGACCGGCACAAAAAAAATGTCGTCGGTGGTTTTGTTGATATACGAAATCCCTTTTCCATTTACGCACAGACTTGAAAAAATCTGCCCCCCTGAACCAAAGTCATTTTTCGGTTTGCAGTCCAGAATTTCAATTCCCCTAAAAAAATCCTCCTGGAATTCTTTCCAAACTGAATCAAGATTTTTGCCATAGACTTTTTTAAAAAGACCTTCGTAAGTTATGGCCCCACCGTTGATTCCTTTCCACCAGAAGTCTGCATATTTTTCATTTCCAAATCGATTTATCAGATATTCGGTAAAAATTCCTCCATACCAATACGAAAGACTTCCCCCAGGATAAATGTCCCTTGCTCCTGTCACATCAGCGTATGAGGGAAAACTTTTTTGAATCAAAGACTGCCTGGCCGGATGAAGATAAAATCCATTGTTCAAGCGCCCCTGTCCGTCAAGACTTTCCTGAAAAACCGAAGCCCCTTCCTTAAAAAAAGATGTCAAAGTCACATAGTATCCAAAATTATAGACATCACCAAAGATTGCGTCAAAGTTCCGCCAGAATTTGTTCCTCACATTGCAACTTACAGCGTGGGTCAGTTCATGTTTGAAAGTCCCCAAAATACTGTCATCAAAAACCATAAGGTCTTGGTCTGGAACTGTGTCGTAAAGGACAATGTGGTTGGAAGAATAATTGCTGTAATAGGCATTGAAAACCTGGGTGGCTGGAGTGATCGTGACAGTCAAAGGAAATTGGGGCGTGGTGTTGTATGACAAGCAGATTTCCTCATAAATTTGGTCCGCCTGGTCGTAGATTTTTTTTGCACTTTCGGCGGATGACTCAGGAAAGATGATCTTGAACCATTTTGTGGAAACCATCCTCAAATCCTTTTCCCCTGCCATAAGTCCAGAATAGGCTGACAGCTTGGGGACGGACACGACCATCATAAAAAATGTGCATATATATAGAAGAAACTTTTTCATCGCAGTCTCGCTAAAAAATTTGGACATAAAAAAAGTGCCCCACAACAATGCGGAACACTTCTTTCTCCTATCAAGAAGGCGTCTAACGGAATCGAACCGTTCAATAAAGGTTTTGCAGACCATCCCCTTAGCCACTTGGGTAAGACGCCATTTAATGATGTATTTAATATATATTTTTTTTTATTTATTGTCAAGCGGTGAATAAAAAATTATAAAAGATTTTTGTGTTTTGTGTCCGATTGATTGTAGCGACGACAGTTTTGGTGGGAGAGTTATAGCGTTATGACCGATTGATTATAGCGACAAAACTCATAGGGGGCGTGGTTGGTGATAGCATTATGTCCGATTGATTGTAGCGATGACACTCTGGGTGAGAGAGTTATAGCATATGTCCGATTGATTATAGCGACAACAGTTTGGGTGGATGCGTTATAGCGTTATGTCCGACTAATCATAGCGACAAAACTCATAGGGGGCGTGGTTGGTGATAGCATAATGTCCGATTGATTGTAGCGAT
>JAZUEV010000225.1:0-5858 GCA_045640345.1 Treponema sp. | reverse complement strand
CCCAATAAAATGATTTAATTTTTTTATTAAAAAAGAAGATGTCCAATAAGTTTAATTCATAGTGTCATTCCGAACGCTACGCTGTGTCGCACGCACTTGCTACGGTTTATGTTTCGGAATCTTTGCACTATATGTACTGTGGATGTTGAAATAAATTCAGCATGACAGAACTTTTGGGACAGTCCCCAATTTAATTTTTTTGCGATGATTTTAAAAAAATTATTTGTCATAACGGATAAGCAACTGAAAGTTTCCTTCATAATTTTCTGGCTTATCTTTTGTGACATCAAAATCAAATTCTTCATATTCAGTAATTGAAAAACCAATTCTTGTACTTTTTAATAAATCATTTTTTTTCAATAAGTCCGTGTGATTTTCTTTGCTATAGCGATGGTCATACCAATCTGGAAAATTTCCTTTTTTTCCGCTTCTCACAAAATCGTATCGCAAAAGATTTTTTAAAAGATTTTTATCAAGATTCTGAAAACAGTTTTTATTTTCAATTTCATAATTAGAAATAAAATCGAATAAAAATTTAAACCAATAAATATCTTTTCTTGCTTGTGAAAAAGTGTTTTGACTTTGACCAAAATCAACAAGACTTGAAATAAAATTCCAGGGACTTGTTTTTCTGAACACATAACTCATGGTTGCATTAAAAATTTTTTTGTTCCAGAAAATATCGGTTGCAAGTTCAACATCTTTCAAATAGGCAATCTCCGAAAAACTTAAATAAGGTGTTGAAAATGTTTCATAGACAGGAGTTTCCATCCATTTCCATCCATTATTTTTAGCATATTCAGCCATGTCAGTTCCACTTAGAACTTTTAAAAATCCCAATTGAAGAGCATCTGGTTTTAAATCCATTACAAAATCATAACTCTTTCCAAAGCTTTCTAAATCTTCGTAAGGAAGTCCTGCAATCAAATCCAAATGCTGATGAATTGTCCTTGGAATTTTTTTAATTTTGTTTGCAAGAATCTCAATATTTGTAGAACGATTTACAGATGCCAAAGTTTTTTTATTTGCAGACTGGACACCAATTTCAAATTGCATTATTCCTTCTGGGACTTGCTGTAAAAAATCTAATGCCTCGTCACTTAAATATTCTGCTTCGATTTCAAAATGGAACATAGTTTTTTTGTTGTGGTTTTCTAAAATAAATTTCCATATTTGAATATATCGTTCAGGATTTAAATTATATGTTCTGTCCACAAATTTAACCAAAGAGATTTTTGCATCCAAAAAAATTTTTAATTCTTTTTTAACCTGCTCCAGACTTTTAAATCTGACTCTTTTATCAACAGACGAAAGACAATATGCACAACTGTAGGGACAACCTCTTGAAGATTCGTAATAATAAATTTTGTGGTCAGGATCAAAGTCTCCAGAAATAATTTCGGGATAAGGAAATGGAATCTCATCTAGGTTTTTTATTAAATCTCTTTCACCTGAAAAAATTATTTTATTGTCGGAGTTTCTAAAAAATAAATTTTTTATTTGCGACATATTTTGAATTTCAATTTTTTTTGTTTCTGGATTTTTATATGTATTTTGCAAAAGCTCCACAAAAGTTTTTTCGCCTTCACCAAACATTATAAAATCCAAATCAGAAATCATTGACAAATATTTTTCTGCACCATAACCAAACTCTGGTCCACCAGAACCAAGAATCGAGTGAGGCAAAATTTTTTTTATGTCCGGCATAATTTTTGTTATAAAATCTGCGTTCCAAATGTAAGTTGAAAAAAGAATAATGTCACCTTTTGAAAATCCAATGGTTCGCAAAACTTCTCCCACTGGTTGATTGATGGTGAATTCAAGTAAATCAATTTCAATATTTCCATTTTGTAAATCATCTAAAAAATATTTTTCTGCATAGTTTTTTAAACAACGAATCGCAATATTTGTGTGCATGTAAGATGCGTTGACTGAAATCAATAATATTTTCATGTCTATATTATACAATAAAAAAAAATTTTTTTATATGGTGGATATAAGGAACAGCTAAAAAAAATTTTTTAATTTTTATTGACGGACATAAGACTGTTGATTATTATATAAGAGGCATCTCAGTTTTTTGGGATGACCATATCCTTTTGAGTAGAAAGATGGAAGACAAGAAATTAATTTTTTTTGATATTGATGGAACATTAATTACAGAGGGAAAAAATCCTTATGTTCCAGAAAGCACAACAAAAGCTTTAGAACTGCTTAGAGCCAACGGTCATATTTGCATAATAAATACTGGACGACCTTTTGCTTCACTTGATGATTTAATTAAGAGCATAAAAGTTGACGGCTATATTTGTGGATGCGGAACTTATATTAAAATTGATGATGAAATTCTTTTTTCATATCATCTTGAAAAAGATTTGTGCACACGAATTATTTATGAACTTGACGACTGTAATTTGGAATGGATGTTGGAAGGAGAAAATGCTGTTTATTATTCTGACAAAAAATATTCTACAAGAGTCGGTGCAATTGTGGAGGGATTAAAAAATAAAATCTCCAATCGTATTCATAAAATTTCGGAGACTGATTATAAAAATGTCCAGTTTGAAAAATTTATAACCGTCGTAAAAAAAGAATCTGATTTGGAAAAATTAAAAACACATTTCAGCGAATATTTTACATTCATTGATAGGGGAAATGGTTTATTTGAGATAACTCCAAATTCTTGTTCAAAAGCAACGGGCATGAAATTTTTGGAAAACCATTTTGCCATCGACCATAAAAATACTTTCGCAGTTGGTGACAGTTCAAACGATATTTCCATGCTTGAATATGCGGAAAATGGAATCCTCATGGGAGATGCTGATAAAAGTCTTTTTAAATATGCAAACCATGTTACCACATCAATTTTTGACGATGGAATTTTTAATGCCTTTAAGCATTTCGAACTTATATGAGTAAATTTCAAATAATTGCATTTTTAAAGATTCCTATGATTTGCTATTTCAGTTTCCAAATTAAAAAACAGGAAATAATTTTTGGGTTTAGGTGAATCATTTTATATGCTTGAAATTATTCACCTGGTCCCATTTTACAACAAATCCTGCACCGTGGGAACAAAAGACACTGGATGATGGATTTTCCAAATCTGCGTCTGGATTATATTTTCGTTCCTCGATCACTTCTTTTTCATTGTGGCACAAATCATATCCATCCATCGTAAAAACCAAAGACCCTTGTCCTTTTGTATAAGCCCTAAGTTCGGTGGAATAATTTTTCATTGTGGCAACCGGGACTCTTCCATGCAGAATTGAAATTCCCTCCAGACTTTCATCAAGGAAACAAGTTCCATGCATTTTGTCCAGGTCGCTCATAAATCTTCCCACACAATTTTCAGGGATTGCCGCTTCGTAAGTGTAGAAAGGTTCCAACAAAATTGATTTTGCATACATAAGCCCATGACGAATCGCTCTGTATGTGGACTGCCTAAAATCTCCACCTTCCGTATGTTTTAAATGCGCACGACCTGCCACCACTTCAATTTCCATGTCAACAATTGGACTGCCCGTCAAAACACCCACATGAGTTTTTTCTTGAAGATGGGTCAAAATCAATCTCTGCCAGTTTGTGTCCAATTCATCCACACTGATTTTTGAAACAAATTTCAAACCGCTTCCAAGGGGCAATGGCTTCATCAAAAGATGAACTTCGGCGTAATGTTTCAACGGCTCGTAGTGTCCAACACCAATGACTTGTTCGGCAATCGTTTCTTTGTATGCAATTTTTCCGTCGCCAAAATCAATGTCAATCTGGTGGCGTTCCATAATCAACTGTTTTATGACTTCGGTCTGGACTTGTCCCATAAGTCGAATGGAAATTTCATCCGTGGCTTCTTCAAATTCTACTTTGATTTCCGGCAGCTCCTCTTCAAGTTCCTTCAATATAAATAGCATCTTTGGGACTTCCACATCCTGAGGGATTTTGACGGAATAAATCAGCGGTGGCTCCAGTTTGTAGTTGACTATTGATTTTTCGGATCCATAGGTTTTTCCTGCGAATGATTTTTTTAATCCTGTGACAGTGCAGATATTCCCAGAACCGATTTCCTTTACCTGCAAAAATTTTTCCCCAGAGTAGATTCTGATTTCATTGATTTTTTCATCCCCAAGAAAATCTTTTACTTTTAAATTTCCGCCTGTGATTTTTATGTGGCTCAATCGATTGTTCTGTTTGTCTTTTGAAATTTTATAGACAAGGCATCCAAAATCTTCTATATAACTTGGAGTCTCAAAATAATTGTTCATCAGATCCAGAAGTTCATCCACGCCTTGAAGTTTTAAAGCCGAACCAAAAATGCAGGGAAACAAAAGTCGCTGGGAAATCAGTTTGACCAAATCTTCTTTGTTTGGATTTTCACCTTCAAGATATTTTTCCATAAGCGTGTCGTCCAATGATGCCACCTGTTCATTAAATGGTTCAGAAAAAATTGTGTCGCTAGAAAAATCGATTATGGATTGGGAAAGACCTTTTTGGATTTTTGAGAGAATCTGATTTTTGTTTGTGCCGTTCATGTCCATTTTATTTACAAAAACAGCGGTGGGAATTTTATATTGATTCAAAAGCGACCAAAGTGTTTTTGTGTGACTTTGGATTCCATCCGAGGAGTTGATTAAAAGAATTGCCGCATCCAAAACAGAAAGAGTCCTTTCCATTTCAGCACCAAAATCCACGTGCCCAGGTGTGTCAATCAAAGTGATTTTTTCACCAAGATTTGCCTGCTTTGAAAAAATGGTTATGCCCCTTTGACGTTCGATTGAATTGTTGTCAAGAAAAGCGTTCCCAGAATCCACCCTGCCCAAAGTCCTGATGGTCTCTGAAGCAAAAAGCAAACTCTCCGACAAAGTAGTCTTCCCTGCATCAACATGAGCAAGAATCCCCGTAATTAATCTAGCCATGATTCAATTATACACCAATTGATTTTTTGATGAAAGAGAGGAAGAGCATCATTTTGATGTAGTAAAAAAAGAGATGAACATCGCATGGTGATGTTGCGGGTGTGGTAGAGTAAAAGGATTTTCGGAAACTCTGAAAATTTGTAGGAAAGTGGATTAAAGAAAAATCTACCAAATCAAAACATTGGAGGAAAGCAGATGAAAAAACTGATGGTATTGGCTGTGGTCTTGCTGACTTTGATAACAACAATCTATGCCAAAGAAAAAACCGTAAACGATGGTAAGATTGGAAAGTATGTGACAGTGGAGATTGATACAACTGGGACAAAGGATTTTGATGCGGTGGAGGAAGTATTCAATGCGATTTTGAAAGAAAAGGAGTCTGATTTTTTTGAAGTGGATGGGACTAAATTTTCGATGGTAAAAATTCCTGGCAAAAATTTCGAAATGCTTCAAACTGAAGTAACGCAGAAAATGTATGCTGATGTTATGGGAGAAAATCCTAGTAATAACAAAGGTGACAATTATCCAGTGGAGAGTATAAATTGGTATGATGCAATAATTTTTTGTAACAAGCTCAGTGAAAAAATGGGATTGACACCTGTCTATGATGTTAACGGAAATACTGATACAAGTAAATGGGATAAGACTGTAAATATAAGTCAAAACACAAATGCAAATGGATATAGGCTTCCAACTGTGGATGAATGGGAATATGCGGCTAAGGGAGGACAGGACTTTAAATTTGCTGGTAGCGATAATCTGGATGAGGTGGGGTGGTATAACGGAAATAGCGAAATAAAAACCCATCCTGTGGGTCAGAAGAAGGCTAATGGATATGGACTGTACGACATGAGCGGTAATGTGTGGGAATGGTGTTGGGATTATCATAAATATAGCGTTCATTACGAATATTACAATATACGATGTGTTGTAGGAGGTAGTTTT
>JAZUEV010000224.1:0-3102 GCA_045640345.1 Treponema sp. | reverse complement strand
AAATTTAGGACGGTTTTTGACTTTTAAAGCACGACGCAAGCCATCTGCGAAGTCTTGCTAACGAGTTTTTGTTTTGCCACCAAAGGGTGTCAATTTTTTGTTTCACAAAAAAACACTAAAACTCGATTGTAAAAAAAAAATTCACTTTTTTTCAAATTTAGGACGGTTTTTGACTTTTAAAGCACATATATATAGTAAGGGACATTTTGGGAAAGGAGGATTCCAATGGAAAAAGTCCTTTACTATATTAAAAGTCCGTTTTTGTTGGCGACGGTTATGTGTGCGATTGTTTTTTATACAGGTCTTGTTCCGGTCAAGGACAAAAATCAATACAAAATATCATCCGATATTGAAAACGTGTCTTGGATTTATGGAAAAATTTGTGCAAACCCCAGTAAATCAGGTACAGGAAAGACTTATTCATCAAAAATAACTCTTGAAAAGGTTAAAATATCCTCTGGAAACATGGATGCACAGACCGTTGCCTCAGGGGAACTTTCAATTGTTTTGCCTTCTTCCCTTGTGGAATCCTTGTATCCAGGAAAACTTTATTCCCTTTCCAAAGATTCAGTCTTGATAGAAAAAGGCGAAAGGATATCTTGCAGCGGAAAATGGTCTGAAAAAACTAAGTCATTTTTTGTGGATAAAATAAAATATGAAGGGTATGGACAGGACTTTTTTGGAAAGATAACTCATTTTAGGGCAATCTGTAGATTGATTTTTAAGCGACTGATGTTTAGCTGGGGAAACGCAGGAGGATTGGTTCTTTCACTTTTGTCAGGATCCAGGGAATATTTGGAAGATGGATTGGGGGATGCCTTTAGGAATGCAGGTCTTTCACATATTTTGGCTTTAAGTGGAATGCATCTTTCGTTTTTTTCGTCCCTTGTAGGAGGCATTGGAAAAAAAATCGGTAAAAAAATAATGCCTTTTTTCCAGCTTTTTGGAATCCTTTTTTTTGTGTGGTTTGCAGGACTTTCTCCATCTTTGTTCAGGGCACTTTTATGTTCTCTTTTGTCGTTGATTGCAAAATTTCTTTTGTGCGGAAAAACTGATACCTTGGAGATTATGTCCTGTGCATTTTTGATACATTGCGTCGTCTTTCCCATGGATATGTTTTCCGTTGCCTTTATGTTGTCCTATGGCGCTTTGGGAGGGATACTTTTGTTTGCCGACTATTTGATGCGCTTTTACAGTCCTGTTTTTCCTCCATTTATGGCTTCATCATTGTCTGCTTCGACCGGTGCCCAAATCGCTACCACGCCCATAACTATAAGTGTTTTTGGAACATTTACGCCGATTGGAATTGTGTCAACAGTTTTGGCAAGCCCTCTTGTAAGTGTTTTTATAACTTTGGCCTTAATTTTTATGATAGTAAGCCTATTTTTCCCTTTTCTTAGTGGGGCATTTGGTAGTATAATGGATTGGCTATATGGGGTTCTGGTTTATATTGTAAAATTTTTTGCCCAGGTCCCTCCATTGAAATTTACATAAAAAAGGAAAATCTAATAAACATTGTTTTTAGAGATGTGCGAAATCGAACTGTAGGGTTCATATAGGAGTTGTGGGAGCGAAATGAAACATCCTGACTATAATTCCCCGGCGGAATTGAAAGCGTTTTTAGACAATAACGGAATGGCCATGCAAAAAAAATTTGGTCAAAATTTTATGGTCAATCCATCAGCCAGAACCCGTATTGTTGATATGTTGGAACTGTCCTCTGATTCAAAGGTCTGGGAAGTTGGACCTGGACTTGGGTGTATGACAGAAGAAATTATGAATCGTGGTGCAAAAATAAAGGTCTTTGAAATAGACCGTGGATTTATTTCTATGCTCCATAGTTTTTTTGAAAAACAGGAGTCCGAGGGAAAATTCTCCATCGTGGAAGGGGATGTCCTTAAGAATTGGAGAAAAGAAACTGATGGTATTGATTCCGACTTGAAGTTGTTTGGAAATCTTCCATATAATATTGCAGCAACCTTCATCGCCGATACAATTGCCAGGGGATTTACTTTTTCACGATGCGTATTTACTGTCCAAAAAGAAGTTACGGAACGTATCTGTGCAAGCAGCGGGTCAAAAAACTATTCCGCTTTTTCCGTGCTTTGCCAATGGAAGTATGATGTGACACCTGGTATTGAACTGGCGGCTGGAAATTTTTGGCCTAGACCTAATGTTGCAAGTCAAGCAGTTTTGATGAAGCGAAAGGAAAATCCTCTTGAATGTTCTGAACCTGAAAGATTTGTAAAACTTGTCCATGCACTTTTTTCAAGCCGTCGAAAAACGATTCAGAATAATATAAAATCGGTTTTGCCTCCTCAGGTCACTACCGATGAACTGTTTTCAAAAACCGGAATCAGTCCAAGCCAGAGAGCGGAGAATCTTAGTCTTGAAGATTTTATGTTGTTGTCCCAGGCCATCAGTTCTGCTGTGATTGGAAAATAGGTGAAAAATAGGTAGGTTTTGTTATGTCTGATAATATAAAAGAAAATTTGGAAGCAGTTTTAGAACAAATCCGTGATGCTGAAAAAAAATCTGGTAGAACCCAAGGTTCGGTTAAGCTTTGTGCTGTAAGTAAGTTTCATCCGTTGGAGTCTTTGGTTTCCGCGTTGGATGCAGGACAGATGTTGTTCGGAGAAAACAGAGTTCAAGAAGCCTGTGAAAAATTTGGACAGCTAAAAGAAAAGCTCACCCTTGAAAATCGTTCCATGCCAAGTCTTCATATAATCGGTTCCCTTCAATCCAACAAAGTCAGAAAAGCTTTGGAGTATGCGTCATGTATACAGTCGGTGGACAGGGAATCTTTGCTGGTGGAAATTGAAAAACAGTGCTCAAAAATGGATAGGACTGTTGAAATTTTTTTTGAAATCCACACTGGAGAGGAGTCCAAATCTGGATATGAAGGTCTGGACCAGGTTATGGTTTCTGTTGAAAATTGTTCAAACGGTCTGTATCCTCATTTGATACCTTCTGGACTTATGACGATGGCACCTTTCACGGAGGATGAAAGCTTGATTAGAAAATCTTTTCAGACTTTGAGGATGTATAAAGAAAAACTCAACGCCGGGTTTCCTGGTCTTCCGATAAAAGAATTGAGCATGG
>JAZUEV010000223.1:0-2492 GCA_045640345.1 Treponema sp. | reverse complement strand
GTGACAAAATAAAATTTGAGTCTCATAAAATTGCAATTTTTAGAGATTTCCATCTTTTTTTTGACTATGCAACTATTATATGGTAGAATATTTATATACCCCTTAATGGAGTCGATTATGAAAAAATTTGAATTGCCAAAGACAAGCAGCCTCACTTTTCAACTTGCATGGAAAATCATCTTGGTTATCATCATTTTGCTGGGGATTTCATCACTTGTAAACATATCAACCATAGCCAAAAGCGTGACAAAGATTTTCGAGGAAGACTCCACCGAACTTGTGAACGAAACAGCCTACGCCATCAACAATAGAAACCAGATGTACATGCAGCAGTTGAGGACCTACACAATGCTCAACGAAGTGGGATATACATCTACCGACCCAATGGAAATCCAAAAAATGCTCATGGAATTCTCCAAGCGTCGCAGCAAGCATTTCAAGACCATCGCCTATGCGGACTATGATTCAGGTTTGGCTTATTATGACGACGGAAGAATCGAAGATTGTTCAAGCCAGGTCTGGTTCAAGAAAATGAAGTCTGACAATCTTTCACAGATTTATGAGGAGCCCCTCGGTAATGATTTGGAAAGCGGTGTTTTTCCAATCTGCAAGGCCACTGAACCAAAAAAAGAAGACGGAAATCATTATGGATGTTTCGCAGGATTCACCCCTATTTCCACAATCCAGGACGCTGTTTTAAATATCAAGGGAGGCGATATTGCCAGCATGAACGGATATGGGGTAATAGTTGATTCCAATGGAAAATTTATTGCAGGACCAAATCCAGATATGCTGATGAAAAAATCTTGGTGGGACGATGGAAAGACGAAAATCGCTCAGGATGCCGTGGACTATATCAAAAACGGAAAAACAGATGAAATGGTTTGCTCCACCCTCACAGTCGATAAAAAGCAGTCGGAAATTTTTTTGAAGAAAATTCCTAACACAGCATGGACAGCGGTGATTGTTGTTCCCACAGAAAAAGTCCATGAGACAGAAAAAAATCTGACCAACCTTCAGATTGTAACAATTATCATAACAGCAATCCTTATGGCTCTCTTTGTTTCCATGCTCTTGATTTCAACTATCAAGCCTCTGAAATTCCTGAACAAAAATCTGGAGGAAATTTCAACTGGAAATGCTGATTTGACCAAGCGACTTCCTGAGACTTCAAAAAATGAAATCGGCGCAATCACACATAATTTCAATGCATTTGTTTCAAAGCTCCAGGAACTTATAACCGATATCTCAAATTCACGGGACAATATGGTTGAGGCAAACAAGAATGTTTCCATAAATCTTTCCCAGACCCATTCAATTGTTCAGCAGCTTGATGATTCCATTTCCGACACCAGCAGGCAGATGAAAAGCCAAGGTTCCTCCGTCGAAGATACAAAATTGATTATCTCCGAGCTTTCCGAAAAAATTGAAAATCTTGATTCGCTTATCGGAAACCAGACCAATGCAGTTGAGGAAGCCAGTTCCGCAGTTGAACAGATGATTGGAAATATCCAGAGCGTCTCCAGGTCGTCAGAAAATATGAACACCACATTCAAGCAGCTGAAAGATCTCTCCGACCAAGGAATCAAGGCTGAAAAGGAAATCCACAACATTGTTGATGAAATGTCCGTCAAGTCAAAGGACCTGGATGTGGCAAACAAAACCATCGCAAACATCGCAAGTCAGACAAACCTTCTAGCCATGAACGCCGCAATCGAGGCTGCCCACGCTGGGGAATTTGGAAGAGGTTTCGCTGTGGTCGCTGATGAAATTAGAACCCTCGCCGAGTCATCCACAAAACAGTCAAAAGAAATCAAACTGAAGATTTCAGACATAAAAGATTTGATCGACAGAATTGTTGAAGCAAGTTCACAGGCAGACAAAATATACGCCACCACAAATACGGAGATGGAAAACACATCACAGATTGTGGCATTGATCAACACCGCCATGAACGAACAGAGCGTTGGGTCACAGCAGATTATTGATGTCCTTTCAGACATGAAGGATGTGTCCATGGGTGTAAAGGATGCCGGAGAAAAAATGCAGGAAAGCCAAGGCAGACTTCTTATTCTTGCAGACTCCCTCAACGAAGCCACAAAGCAAATGCATTCAGCGGTCTCCAAAACAAGCCAGTCCGCCAAAAATGTTTCGGCAGTTGAAAGTGAGCTTCTGCAGGCATCGGAAAAAGTCAACAGCTCAATCCAGTCAATTTCCGACAAAATCAACGGATTTAAATTGAATTAAATAGTATTTAGGGGATGTCCAATAAGTTCTGTCATGCTGAATTTATTTTAGCATCTACGATATATGCAGTGCAGAGATTTCGAAATGAATTCGGGATGACACTATTGATTAAACTTTTTGGACAGCCCCGAAGATTTTTTCAGTAGCTTATTGACCACATAATTTTTTTGTGTTCACTTATTCATCAATCTCAAATAACTCTGGATAATTTTCAAACACAATATCATAGAAATTATAAAAGGCTG
>JAZUEV010000222.1:0-4133 GCA_045640345.1 Treponema sp. | reverse complement strand
AGATTATGGCCATCGCTATCGGTATTGCACTTGCGACAATGATTATTCAACCGTTTTTACAAGGCAAACTGGCTCTCACTGTTTTTGGTGCATCACTTGGTCTTTTCCTTTGGTATTTTGCAGTTGAAAATTCAGACCTCCAGCAATTGGCCAATTATACTGAAGCATTGAAAGAGGCAGAAAAAGTAGCGTCCGATGCGAATTCAGCAAAAAGCAATTTCTTGGCAAATATGTCCCACGAAATCAGAACCCCAATGAACGCTGTTTTGGGTCTTGATGAAATGATTTTGAATTCCAGCGATGTAAATGAAATCCACGAGTACGCCAGAAATATCAGAAGTTCGGGACAGGGACTTATTTCTATTATAAATGATATTCTGGACTTTTCAAAAATCGAATCCGGAAAAATGGAGCTGGTGGAGACAAGCTATCATCTGGCAAAAATGATTAAGGACTTGGAAATGCAGTTCACTTTGAAGGCAAGCCAAAAAGGAATCAATTTTGTTTCAGATGTGGACGGAAATATTCCAGACTGTCTTTACGGAGATGAACTGCGACTTAGACAGATTATGACAAATCTTTTGAACAATGCCATAAAATATACAAAGGAAGGAACCGTCACATTTGTCTTGAGGGGAATCAAAACAGATAGTGGAATCAAACTCCATGCGGAAGTCAAGGACACTGGAATCGGTATAAAGGAAGAAGATTTATCAAACATCTGGACCAGCTTCCAAAGATTCGACACCAAAAGGAATCGCAATATTGAAGGAACTGGACTTGGACTTACGATTGTAAATCATTTTGTCAATCTCATGGGCGGAACTGTGAATGTCCATAGCGAATTTGGAAAGGGGTCTATTTTCTCTGTTGAAATTCCACAGAAAGTTGAAGGCGAAACGACTCTTTCTCAATACAAAACCAACGACCTGGAAAAAGCCATGGGTTCTATTACCGATAGACTTTCCGCACCAAAAGCCCAGGTCCTGATTGTGGATGACAACTCGGTTAACTTGATTGTATCCACCGGATTTCTTAAAAGGACAAAAGCCCAGATTACAACTTGCGAAAGCGGCGCTGTGTGTCTTGAACTTATGAAGAAAAAAAGATTTGATATCATCTTCCTTGACCACATGATGCCCAATATGGATGGTGTGGAGACTTTGCAAAAATCCAGAGCCATGCAGGGAAACATGAATCTTTTTACTCCAGTTGTAGCTCTTACAGCAAATGCCATAGCCGGTATGAAAGAAAAATATCTTAAACTGGGATTCTCAAACTATGTCAGCAAGCCAATCGACAGCACGGTTCTTTATGATGTTTTTTATAGCACAATCTCTAAAAATCTCATAGTTCCGGCCGATGACAGTGATTCAAGTCAAAAAATGGACAGCCCACAGGAAGAAACCAAAACAAAACTGATTGATAGAAATTCAGGTATCGCTTTGTGTGGAAATGATGTCACCACATACAATCTGGTTCTGGAAACATTTTGCCAGGATAGACTTCCCACTCAAAAAAATCTGGAGCAAAGTCTGGAGTCGGAAGATTGGGACAATTATGAAATCAGCGTACACGCATTGAAGTCTGGAGCAAAACTTCTTGGTTCCCAGGAATTTTCCGATTTTGCCAAGTCCTTGGAATTTGCATGCAAAGATATTATGGCACAAACCGATGTGGACAACAAAAAGACCTTCGTCAAGCAAAACCACAACAAGTTTATCGCCATGTACGATGCAGTAGCAAAAGAAGTGGTAGAGATTTTGGAAAATAAATAAAAGACAACAGTCCCACAAGTTGGAATGCCACTGAAAAGTCTGTTCCGTCATGCTGAACCTGATTCAGCATCTCTTTGAACAAGTGCTACAGAAATTCAGAAATAAATTCGGAATGACACTATGTACTAAACTTATTAGATAGCCACTGACTCTAATTAAAATGGTAGATGAATCTGTTTGAGTGGTGGTTGAGCTTGTCGAAACTACTGCATATAACAGTCGTTTCTGTAAAATCAATGTTAAGCTAGTGACATTAAGTGCAATATAAAAATATTGGGCATCTCCAAAAATTATGAGATTTTCAGTAGGTACCAAATAAGCGGCATTTCTAATTTTTTGAAACTCCATAAAGTGTTTACCTAAAAAGAAAGATAAAAATTGCCTAAAAAAAACACTTGAAAATCCATTATCTCATGGTAAAATAAAAGTAACAGGCTCTAAGACTTTAGATTTTTAGAGATGCCTAAATTGGGGGAACTATGGATTTTGTTTCATTGAACTGCAAAGAACCTGGGGAAAAAATCTCCAGAGATATTTATGGACATTTTAGCGAACATCTTGGTCGCTGTATTTATGGAGGATTTTGGGTCGGAAAAGATTCAGATATCCCAAACATAAATGGATATAGAAAAGACGTGGTGGAAGCATTCAAGGAATTGGATATCCCAAATCTGCGTTGGCCGGGTGGATGTTTTGCTGACGAGTATCATTGGAAAGACGGCATCGGTCCTTACGAAAAACGAAAGAGAATGATCAACACTCATTGGGGCGGCGTTCTTGAGGATAACAGTTTTGGAACCCATGAATTTTTTGGTCTCTGCGAAACTTTGGGATGCAAACCTTATGTAAACGGAAATGTTGGTAGCGGAACAGTCCAGGAAATGTCAGAATGGGTTGAATATATCACCTTCGGTGGTGAATCTCCAATGTCAAATCTCAGAAAAGAAAACGGTCATGCAGAACCATGGAAGCTAGATTATTTTGGTGTGGGAAACGAAAGCTGGGGATGCGGCGGAAACATGAGACCAGAATATTACGCTGATCTGTATAGGCGATATCAGACTTATGTTCGCCAGTATGGAGCTGACAAGATTTTCAAAATTGCTTGCGGTCCTAACTCTAGTGACTGGAACTGGACGGAAGTTCTTATGAAAAACGCCGGCAACTATATGGACGGACTTTCATTGCACCACTACTCCGTTGCTCCGAACTGGGAGAAAAAATCAACTGCAACAAATTTCCCGGAAGTCGAATGGTATCAGATTTTGCAGAACGCATCATTTATGGAAACATTGGTTGACCGCCACGATAGAATCATGTCAAAGTATGACCCAGAAAAAAGAGTGGCGCTGATTGTTGATGAATGGGGAGCATGGCATGGAGTTGAACCAGAAACAAACCCAGGATTCCTTTATCAGCAGAATACAGTTAGAGACGCTGTTCTTGCAGGATTGACTTTGAATATTTTCAACAACCATTGTGACCGAGTTCGCATGGCAAATATAGCCCAGGCTGTAAATGTCCTTCAGTCCCCAGTTTTGACCGAGGGAAACAAAATGGTAAAGACACCAACCTGGTACGTTTTCCATATCTACAAAAGTCACATGGATGCAACCCTGCTAAAAAGTAGTGTGGTTACAGATGACGTGGGTATTGATAATTTCAAGATCAAAGCCATAACTTCATCTGCCAGCAAAAATAAGGACGGTTATACAGTGACTTTAACCAATGCGGACCTCAAAAACAGTCGAACAGTTACTGTGCATTTTGACGGTCTGGACAAGGATTTGGAAAAAGTGGACGCAAAAGTTTTGACAGGAAAAAAGATGAACAGCGCAAACACATTTGAAAATCCTGAAGAAGTGGTTGAAAAGAATCTGGACGTAAAAATCTGTGGCAAAGATATTGTGGTTGAACTTCCAGCCATGTCCGTCGCCGCAATCTGCTTGAAATAAGATGAACGAAAAATGTCCAAAATGCGAAAGTAAAAAATATCTCTCGTCATTGGATTTGACTCCCGATGTGCTAGAAGAAATGGCGCTGGAGGAGTCTATCCCTGATTTTGTGGGTGAAGAAATCTACAGAAAAAGATTGGACATTTGTTCATCCTGCCCCTACCTAATCTCAGGAATGACCTGCGCCCACTGTGGATGCTTTGTCCAATTAAGGTCAAGACACAAAACCTCGGCCTGCATTATGGGAAAGTGGTGAATATCCGACTAAGAATAGCTACGACACTTGTTGGGGACGCATCCGTCATTTCGACCGCAGTGGAGAAATCTACGCAAGCCTTCTGCGAAGTCTTGCTATCGAGTTTCAGTTTTGCCACCAATGGGTGTCAATTTTTTGTTTCAC
>JAZUEV010000221.1:0-2225 GCA_045640345.1 Treponema sp. | reverse complement strand
TTTCCTTCCGATTTTTTTGCTATGGCGTTGGATATCTCCTCAACAGGCTGTATGGCTCCCGTCTCGTTGTTCACTGCCATGACAGTCACGAAATATGTGTCTTCCTCCAATGCGTCTGCCACGCTTTGGCTTTGTATTACGCCGTTCTTGTCTGGATTGACGGTTATGACTTTCCATCCGCAGTTTTCCATCATCTTGCACATTTCGCGGAGGGCAGGATGCTCTATGGCGCTGACGACGATGCTGCCCTTGACTGGTTTTGAAAGAAGTGCCAGGAGAGGTATGTGGTCGCCCTCTGTTCCGCCTGATGTAAAAAATATTGTGTCGCTTTTTACGCCAAGACTGTCCGCGCATCTTTTTCTGGCCATGTCCAATGCCTTTTTTGCATCCGTCCCCGCCTCATGGATGCTGGATGGATTTCCCCAGTGCTCCATGGACTGCTTCAATGCTTCCTGAAGAATTTCCTCGTCGCATGGAGATGTTGCCGCCCAATCGAAGTAGTGTTCCCTGGAAATCATTGGAGGACCGCCTCTATGTCGCTGTCGGATACGGTCTGGACAATCGTGTCGCACAGGTTTTTCTGCAGGATCACCCTTATGTCGCTGCTCTGATTTTTCTTGTCCTTTTTCATTGCAAAAATCAACCGCTGGGCGCTGTCCTCATTGTTTTGGTCCACCTTTGCGCTAATCACCGATGGGATGGGAGACATATCGTATCCATAGTCCGAAAGAACTTTCTTTGCCTTTTCCGCATAGTCTTTTCCGCATAGACCTAGCCTGGAACTCAAGTCCAATGCTCGACCGATGCCCCAGACCACCGCAGCTCCATGGGTAATATCGCCAAGGCCTGCCACGGATTCAAGGGCGTGACCGAATGTGTGACCTAGGTTCAGGAAAGATCTTCTTCCGTGCTCCCTGAAATCCTCCTCGACTATCTTTGCCTTTGCCTTGACACATTCTTCTATGACTGTCTGGAGAATCGCTGGATCCTGTGCCAGAACTCCGTCCCTGTTTGTGGCAAAAGTGTCCCACATCTGCGGGTTGAACAACAATGCCGTCTTCAATGCTTCCCCCAGTCCAGACATGTATTCGTGTTCCGGCAGCGACTTTACGAACTGAGGCCAAACGTGCAAGACCTTCGCAGGCCAGAATGCTCCTATCATGTTTTTGAATCCCTTGAAGTCGCAACCAGATTTGCCACCGATGGGTGCGTCAACCATGGAAAGAAGGGTGGTCGGAACAAAACTTACATCGACCCCTCGCTTGAACACGGATGCGGCAAAGGCTGTCATGTCGCAGATGACCCCTCCGCCTATGGCAACGAATTCGCAGTTCCTGTTCAGGTTGTGGTTCAAGGCTGTCTCGAGGATCATTGTGACGCTTTCAAGTGTCTTGTATTTTTCTCCGGGACCGAGAATCAAAAGAAGGTCTTTTCCGTGGCCGCCAGTCCGAGGGAATTCCTTTCCGCCGTCTGGTTCAAAAGTAAAAAGATTTGTGAAATCCTTTGTGGAATCCAAGGTCGCTATGGTGGAGTCCGTGACGAACAGTCTTGGATGGTCTGATGCTACACAAAACAAGCCCACAAGGTCTGGGGAGCCTGCATGGAAATGTATGCTTGAAGTTCCGAATCCGGAATCCTTTGGATATGAAAAAGTAAAAATATTTTCGCTCATATAAGCGATTTTAATATTTTTTTTCGTTCATTTCAATAAGCTGGTCCAAAACTTTCTGAAGTCTGTCGAGTTCCCTGTCCAATGTCCTCTTATAGTCCAGCTCCCCTGTGGAGACTCTTTCTCTTTCGTCCTCCCAGTTCTGGATATCCGTCAGGCACATGAAGTTGAATTTCGACACGCTGGCTTTTTCCGCCCAAAGCTTTGCCTCTTCCCAATAGTAGTATCCGGCCTGGTAGAAGGATTTCGCTTTTTCCAGGTTCCTTTGGTATTCATCCTTCCATGGGGCGTCGTAGAAGTATGCCACCTTTTTGTCGTAGATTCGACCCAGACGAAGATGCTGCTCTATTAGCTTAAGGTTCACGTGCATCATGAAAAGGCAACGGTATTTTTCCCACTGCTTTTCATTTTCGATTTTCGCCATAGCGTAGTAGGGGTTTGCAAAATCAGCCTTGACAGCTTTTTCAAGCCAGTAGATGTTCTCTATGCAGTCGTCCGGATATTGCTGGTAGTGGACATGGTAAAGCTTGTAGTAATCCTCTTTGTACTTCGCCAC
>JAZUEV010000220.1:0-8332 GCA_045640345.1 Treponema sp. | reverse complement strand
CCCAGGACCAGGATTACCGGAGCATCCCCCGTCTGTATAAATCGTCAAAATATTTTCCATAAGTATATTATAGTAGATTTTTGCAGATTTGGAAACAGATTTCAATTGTCAAATTCGTGGCAAATTTTGATAAATCAATTGTCAAATTCGTGGCAAATTTTGATGAATCAATTGTCAAATTCGTGGCAATTTTTGGTGAGTCAATTGTCAAATTCGTGGCATTTTTTTTATAAATAGGCTATAATCTAGGTAAAGGTGGAATATGCTCAAACGAAAATTTTATGAAATGCTAAAGGATTGGAAAGAAAATAAAAATAAAGAGTGCCTTTTGGTTAATGGAGCGCGTCAGATTGGGAAGACTTTTATAATTGACCTTTTTGGACGGGAGAATTATGGAAATTATTTTTATCTGAATCTTTATAAGAATCCTGAATACTCCGAGATTTTTGAGGGAAGCTTGGAGCCGGATGAAATTTATAAGAAAATGTCGATTTTTATTCCAGATTTTAAGCTCGTGGAAAAGGATACCCTTGTTTTTATTGATGAAATCCAGCGTTGCAAAAAAGCAAGGACTGCTTTGAAATTTTTGGCCATCGACAATCGTTATGACTTTATTGCATCCGGTTCGCTTTTGGGAATCCATTACAATCAAAATGTGGATGATGAGGAAGTGGAAAGTGAAATCTCTATTCCCGTGGGATACGAAAGGGAAGTGGAAATGTTTTCCTTGGATTTTGAGGAATTTCTTTGGGCAAAAGGAAAAACTCCAGAGTCCATAAATAATTTGAAAGAATATTTTGATTGCAAAAAGAAAGTTCCTGATGAAATAAACAAAAGTTTCCAAAATCTTTTTAGGGAATATCTTGTGGTTGGTGGGATGCCAGAGGTAGTAAACACTTTTTTGGAGACCAGAAATTTTCAGAGCGTATATCAGGTACAAAAAAAGATATTCAATTCCTATGAAGATGATATTGGGCATTACGCAAAAAATATTGACCGACCGAAAATCAAAGCCTGCTATTATTCTATTCCGAGGCAACTTGCAAAAGAGTATACAAAATTTCAATACAAGGTTATCGAAAAAACAGGTTCGGCAAAAAAATATGGAAACAGCATTGAGTGGCTGGAAGATTCTGGTTTGATTAAACTGCTAAAAAATGTTTCCCTCCCAGAAATGCCTTTGGTGGCTTATGAACAGATTGAAAATTTCAAGGTTTATGCCACGGACATCGGTTTGACAACTTGCATGTTTGGTTTTGAAACTCAGATGGCCTTGATAAAAAACGAACTGAAGGGACACGCAAAGGGTGGAATCTACGAAAATTTGATTTTTGATGTGCTGAACAAAAGAGGATTTTATCTTCACTATTACAAAAAATCGGATAACAGTCAGGAAATCGAGTTTCTGTTTGAAAAAGACGGAAAAGTTGTTCCTGTGGAAGTAAAGTCAAAAGGAGGGGAGACGGTTTCTCTGAACAGTTTCCTTGAAAAATATCCCGACTGTTTTGCCTACAAATTGGTGGATGGAAATGTTGTTGTAGTGGATAAGAAAATTGTTCTGCCTCATTATATGGTCATGTTTATTTGACGGAGTTATTTTGTGTGGGGTGTAATTGCTAACCATTATAATAGCCTTGAAAAAACAGGGAGTGCCTTTTGGTTAACGGAGAAGACTCAAAAAATCCTCTCCGTTTTTATTGCCGAAAAACTATGCGATTAAAAAATAGTCATTGAATCTGTGGATATGACTTTTGCATGGGGTAGTTTTGGACAACTTAATCACTGCAACACGAGTTCATGTACAGATTAAATTGAAAAGTTTGTTTTATCTCTTGTCTACCATAATATCCTTTGCCCAAAGAAGATGCTCCCAGGCTGGACCTTCAAAAAGCGACGGATAGATTTGTTTTATCTGTCCAATAAAATCGACCAGCTGATTAAAATCTTTTGAGGATGAAACCACAATCTCGCAGTACCCCTTTTCCCGCTCCTGTTTTGCCGCAAGATTTTTGTGCTGATGAAAATATTTTACCTGAGGCAGGGAAGTGATTTTTTTCATCTGTTGGTCATCCAAAAGTGGCAGCTTGAAATTGCAAACCGGTTTTGGTTCGGGAAGATTTTTTGCCTGGTCCAATGCGATGTGTGTCATCAAATCAAAAACTGAAATCCCCATGGCGGCACAGTAGGTTTCTGTCATTCCCGAAAGTCTAGGATTAATTTCAACGATAAACCATTTTCCCTCACTGAAGATTAAATCCACCTGGGCCACACCATTGATGTCCAATTTTTTTGCCAAATCAAAAAGCATGGAGTTCAGTTCATCAATTTTAAAATCTGCTGATTCCACGGGTCCCATCTTCACACTCAACTTTGGACTGGTGATTCCAAATCGGTTCAAAGAAAAAATTAGGGGAGGCATGATTTTGTATTCACCATTGCGACCGTAAATCTCCGTGCCAAAATGCAGACCGTCAATGTATTCTTCCACAAGCCTGTCAGAAGTGTTGCGACCGTTTTTCAAATAATGGACCGCCTGGGGAAAAGTTGTTGCCACTTCCATTCCAGCAGAGCTAAGCCCCACGCAATCCTTAATGACCACAGGATATTTCATTGCGGCCACTTTCGATAAAACAAAATCCTTGTAGTTGTTTGTGACCAGTTCCTTTTTTCCACGCTCGGCCCAAAAATTTTCGTGATGGACATAAACAGATTTTGCACAATAAAATTTGTTCAGCTTAAGAAAATCGGCGGTTAATTTTTTATCAAAGCAAATCATCTGGCTTTCGTCATTGGTGCAGACCACATCCACACCATTTTTTTTAAGCTCGTCGGCTACAAGACAATCCTTCAGACCCATCCAGTCGTAGGGGGAGACCCAAAAAGTTGCGGCCACAGCCAAATCCGGTTTGAGTTCAAGAATATCGGATGCAAAATCAACGGCAGATTTTTTTTCACTGATTTTGTATTCCACGGAAGATGATTTAGGGGAAATCTGATTTTTGTCCAAATCCAAAACAAAAGACCCCGGCAGCTGAGTCACCACAAAAAACTTGTGCTGAGGAAAATCAGAGACCAGGGAATCAAGACAGTGGGAACGGAGGGGAAGCGTGTTGATTTCAGTTTCCTCTCCGTTGTAACTGTTGGAGTTTGTGCTGTAAAAAACTATATTCAATTTATCAATCTTAGCGTATCGCGTCGATGTTTGCGTGACCTGCTGCAACAAATGGAAGCACATTTTCTTCCATATCAATCTTCAGCAAAACAAAATGTGGTCCAGGAGTAAATGCCTTGTTGAACCAATCCTTGTCTGTGGTGGCGTCAATTGAATCAATGCCAAATCCTGCTGCAATCTTCAAAAGATCAGGGGACTTCTTGAACTCCGAGGCACTGTAGTTTTTGTTGAACAGATATTCCTGCTGCTGGTGGACCATTCCAAGACTTCCGTTCTGGAGGACAAAGACTGTTACATCCAGATTTTCTTCAGCAAGTGTAGCGAATTCCTGTACGTTCATCAAAATGCTACCGTCGCCACTGATGCACACAACACGCTTGTCCCTGTTTGCCATGGCGGCACCCAAAGCAGTTGGAAGACCAAATCCCATTGTACCCAATGAACCGCTGGTCAAAAACTGTCTTGCCTTTGTCACTGGATAATACTGGGCGCTCCACATCTGGTGCTGTCCCACGTCTGTTGTAACGATGATTGAATCGGCCTTGACTCCCGCTTTTTCAGCCATGTCCGGAATTTCACGGATAAACTTTCTTGGGTTCACCGACTCTTTTGGGACCGATGGGTTTCGTCCAAGTTCAAAACTTTCTGTTTCGACGAATGTCTTTCTCAAAGACTCAAGCCACTCCTCCCGAGACTTTCCTTCGTCTGTTGATTTTGCGTCTGGATTTTTTTCCGAGAGAGCCTTGGTCAAAAGTGGGAAAGCTGTTTCGACTTCGCCAACCAAAGAAATGGAGGCAGGAAGAATCTTGTTGATTTCAGCGGCGTCCACATCAATATGGATAATTTTTGCGTTGGGACAGAACTCTTTTATTACGCCTGTGGCTCTGTCATCAAAACGGACACCTGCAGCCAAAATCAAATCTGCATCGTGCATTGCAAGGTTCGCCGTGTATGAGCCGTGCATACCGACCATTCCAAAATTGTTTTTATCCAATCTGGAGACCGCACCGATTCCCATCAAAGACGACACAACTCCTGCGTTATATATTGAAAGGAATTTTGCTATTGACGACGAGGCTTCTGGATTGTTGCATCCTCCACCAAGATAAAGGACAGCTTTTTTTGCTTTGACCAAAGATTCTGCCATTTCGTTGATGATTGAAGGAATCTTTTCGTCGGGAGTCGTAAATCTTTTTGCGAAGGTGGAATGTTTTGAATCATCCACGGACTTGATTTCTGGCCACTTTTCAAATTCCACAACCTTTGTCTGCACATCACGGGGAATATCAATCAAGACAGGTCCCGGACGACCGCTTACTGAAATTGCAAAAGCCTGTGGAATAGCTTCAAGAAGTTCAAGAGGATCCTTCACCATTATGGAATGTTTTGTGATAGGGAAGGACAAACCAAAAGTGTCTGCCTCCTGGGAAGCGTCTGTTCCAATCAATGATGAGTTTACCTGACCTGTGATTGCAATAATGGGGACTGAATCACATCTTGCGTCCGCCACGGAGGTCAAAAGATTCATGGCACCTGGACCTGAAGTTGCCATACATACAGCAGGTTTTCCAGTGGTTCGTGCGATTCCTTGTGCAATAAATCCAGCCGCCTGTTCCTGCCTGACCAAAATATGATGGATGGAGCTTCTGTTTAGCTCGTCGTAAAGTGGAAGGATTGAACCTCCAGGGATTCCTGCAACAGTGTCGATTCCGTGCAGCTCCAAAAGTTTGACAATAATCTGTGATCCGCTAGCTTTTATCATAGTTTTAATATTATATAGGGTAAAAAGATTTTATTCAAGAATGGTTTTAAAAGAGTGGGGGACAAAATCTCTTGTATCAAAAAAAACTCCCGTAAAGTTTTACCTCTACGAGAGTTGGTTTTTATGTTCAGTTTTTAGACCTTGAACTCATCAATCTGTGTGCCGATTTTCTTGATGGATTCTTCCATCTGCTTGCTCAATGTGTCCAATGTGGTACCTGTCTCACTGATAAGGGAAGCTCCTTTGCTCATCTGTTCCATTCCGTCTTTCATGCTCAAAGTTGAATCCTGGAGACTTCTGATTTCAACCAAGATTGCCTTGTTTCCTTCTGACATCTCCAATGAAGCGGTTCGGACTTCTGCTGTGCTGTCGTTCATATTGTTCAGTGCCTGTGAAATCTGTTTTGAACCTTCGCTTTGTTCCATCATGGCGTTCTTGATTTCATTGACCAAGGCTGTGGTGTCGTTGATTTCGTTGGACACTTCGCTGAATGATGTTCCTGCTTCGGATGATGCTGTGACAATATTTCTGATGGTGTCGGAAATCTTTTTGAGCTGGTCGCCGATTGTCTTGGACTGCTGTGAAGATGTTTCTGACAGTTTTCTGATTTCGTCTGCAACAACCGAGAATCCTTTTCCCGCTTCACCTGCATGTGCTGCTTCGATTGCGGCGTTCATGGCAAGAAGGTTTGTCTGTTCCGCGATAGATGAAATAACTGAGTTTGCTTCCTGCAGTGTCTGTGATTCTGTTTCGACTGACTTTATCAAACTGTTGACATCTTCCTGCTTCTGGACACCTTCGACAGCTTTCTTTTCCAACTGTTCAAAAGCGTTTGCCATTTTGTTGACCGATGAATCAACTGAATTGATGTTGCCAATCATTTCTTCCACCGCTGTGGATGCCTGTACAACAGAGGATGCCTGGTTTTCGATCATGTGGTTCAGGGACTCGATGTTGGATGCTATCTGGTTGACCGCGCCTGCTGTCTGTGTTACTGAATTGCTCTGGTTGGAAATCTCCTGGTCCATGCTTTTGATATTTGAGATTATGTCCTCCAAAGAACGGTTTGTGTCTTCGGTGCTTGCGGTGAATGTCTGTCCGGTGATTAAAAGGTCTTCTTTGGAAACTTTGAGATTCTTTACGATTTCCTGAAGTTTTCCTGCAAACTGGTTGAATCCCATGACAACTTTACCCACTTCATCATTTTTCATGCCCTTGAGTTCAATACGCTTTGTAAGGTCGGCATTTCCTTCTGCGATTCCGTTGATAGTGCTCTGGACAATCTTCAATGGTTGCAGTGCTTTAAGGATGATGAAACCAATCATAAGGATAAGGACTACCACACAAAGGATTCCACCGATGTAGGCAATTCTTTTGACAGGCTTGAGGGCAAGTTTGATGTCGGTTTCGTCAAAAGAAAAAAGCATAAGCCACGAACTGTTTGGGACTGGCCTGAATGTGATAAGCGAGCTTTGGTTCTTGGCGTTCTTGCTCCATACAGCATCTCTTTTTCCTGTAGCAAAAGACTGTCCGATTCTCTTTGGAAGTTCTGATTCATTGATACCTACATCAAAATTAGCGTTGGCAGCTTCAAGAGAACCTGATGTGGCTATGAGAGTGTCGTTTCCTGCAAAAAGGTTCGCCACGCCAGTTGTTCCGATTTTGGCATCCTTGATGGAGTTGCTGATTGTTTCAACATTGAGGATTCCTGTGAAAAATCCAACCAATTTTCCGTTGTGTTTTGCTGCCTTGCAGATATGGACAATTTTTTTGCCTGTGATTTTTGATTCCACCGGGTCGTCCATGGTAGTGTCCATGCCTTTTTCAACAATGTCCTTGTAATAGGATCTGTCTTTTACGGTAGTGCCTGTACCATTGTCCGCTTCAAAATTTCCATCTAGGTCAACGAAAGCCACATATTCAAAATCGGCACTGCGGATATCGGTGTGGGACCTAAGCCATGATACAATCTGCTGGGGATCTTCTGTTTCAATCACATCGGTAAAACAATATCCGTTGAGAAGATTGAAGTATTCCATGATCTGACTGCTCAAAAGTTCGGTGTAGGTGTCTACTACAAAAGCACATTCATCTTCGTGGATGGTTTTGAGGTTGTTTTTTGCTACAGTTACTACCGCTGCAATCATGGAAAAAATCAACACAGCCAAGACGGATCCACATAGAAAAATCATTCTGGTTGCAATTTTGCTTCCTTTTTTGTTTTCTACTTCCATAATCAAGCCTCCAAGTTTTTTTTATAGATAACTTTTCCTCACCGTTAAAAATCATTTTAGGACGCATCTAAATAGTTTAGGCTTAAGATGTCTCCTCTAGTGTCTCCGACGGTGTAAATAATTCTGGCATCTCTAAGAATTGAAATTTTAGAGGTTTCCTTCTATTATATATGCTGCCTAATAAGTTTTTCATGCTGAAACCGATTCCATGTCCTCACCATGAATTGTACTTTTTGACAGACATTTTTAAAGAAGCCTATATGATATTATCGGTCATAAACTCTGGATTGTAAAGCCCCAAAAAGAAATCACTGAATGACAATATTATTCAGTGTGCTAGAAATTTTAAGTCGATATTTGTACAAAAAACAAAAATCTTTGTTCATATCTAACGATGCTCACGGATTGGACTTGGCAAATGAAGTGATTTGTTCCGATGGGGTTCATTCATTGGAATAATTTTTTTTGTATGCAGATAAAAGTCGTGAGGGCCGTTAACCCCGAATAAATCCGTTTGTAAAAAATTGATCAATGGTTTCGATCTTTCTAAAAATCCTTTTTTTTGTTGAAATGTTAAAAGATCATTGGATTTTTTCAAAAACCTGAGACAATATATAAGGGCAATTTCGATTTTTCAAAAACGACCCCTGGTTGAATTGTGAGGCTGCTGAAAAAGTGTATAACCTGTCATCCTGAACTAGTTTCAGGATCTCTAATTGTATAATATATCTATAATTAATGAGATGCTGAAATAAATTCAGCATGACAAAATGGACTTTTTCAGTGACATCTTGAATTGTTACAGTGTTTGTTTTTGAATTTCTTCAGATGGCTCAAGTCCGTTGTTTCTCGAAGTATTTTATTTTGTCGCAGGTCTTCAATTTTGCTAACGAAAAATCATTTAATTTTTTTAATAATTCAGCACTTTCATAAAAAGTTTCCATCTTGTGTCACTATTGTTTTAAAGAAAAAGCACTCAAAAATACTTTTCGGTAAAATCCGAACTGTACTTTTTCAAAAACTCTTTATAAAAAAGTAGAAATTTTTAAAAAAATTAAATGATTTTTCGTTAGCAAAATTGAAGACCTGCGACAAAATAAAATACTTCGAGAAACAACGGACTTGAGCCATCTGAAGAAATTCAAAAACAAACACTGTAACAAT
>JAZUEV010000219.1:0-7835 GCA_045640345.1 Treponema sp. | reverse complement strand
CTAAAAAAAAGCACCACAAAAGACGCATGATGCAACGTCCAAGGACAAATCTCTATACCCAAAAACTAGCCCTTGGTGGATATATTTATTTCGCGACAGACATCGAGGATTATGCAATCCAGGCTCTGGAAGAACTGGCTGCGACGGATGGCTTGAAAAATCGCTACGATGGTTTCGCTCCTCATCAGGAATGGAGGCCTAGAACCAAATTTGAGCAGAAAGGTCTGGACGCCGGTCGAAAGATTTTTGAATTGGTCTTTGAAAAAGTGGAGCCATAGAATTCCAAGGCAGTGAGTCTCTGGAAAATGCTTTTCATGGATGCGCAATAGTTTTAAGGAGCTGTCTGTTTTGTCCGTCTGTTGGGGCTTGAGGCAAACGGAAAGCTCTTTTTTTATGAATGTCCTATAGTGATTTTTCTGATTTTGTGCTATATTTATATTGAAGAGATTCTCAATATTTTTTGAAAATTTTAAGCAGAGGGGATGTTATGGATCTTTTTGATATTGATGCGGCTCAAAAGGAAAGCGATAAGAAAATCAGGGTGAAGGAACTTGAGAAACTTGTAAAACGTTATCAGGATTCCTACTACAACGGGGATGCTGAAATTTCGGATGCCGAGTTTGACAAGCTTTGGGATGAACTTAAGTCCTTGGATCCAAAAAACAAAATCCTCCAGAAAGTTGGAGCTGATTCAGGAAACTTCCAAAAAATCCCTCACGTCATGCCTATGGGAAGTCAGGAAAAAGCAGCCGACCCTATGCAATTTTTGTCCTGGTGTAAAAATCATAAATATCCAGAATATCTTGTGGAATTCAAGCTGGACGGAGCAAGCCTGGAACTTCAATACGAGAATGGAAACCTGACCCACGCGGTTACACGAGGGGACGGAAGTATCGGTGACGATATAACTACCAATGCAAAAAAAATGGACGGCGTTGTTCAGAATCTTTCGTCAGATTTCACGGGTGGCATTCGTGGGGAAGTGATCATGACCCACAAAGTTCATTCGGATTTATTCTCAGATAAGGCCAACTGTAGGAACGCCGCCAACGGATTGATGAAGCGAAAGGACGGTTCAGGAAGCGAATATCTGACTGTCATAGCCTATGATGTCTGGTCAACCAGCGGCGTGCAACCTTTTTCCGATGAAGAAGATAAGCTGTCTTGGCTCAAGAAAAATGGATTCAACAGCGTGGAACTTTTTATCGCAAAATCCCCGGAAGAGGTCATCGAATATAGGTCCAGGGTCATGGACAGAAGAAAGGACCTGGGCTATGACATAGACGGTCTTGTGGTAAAAGAAAGGGTTGTCAACCATGAAGACGCAAGCAGGGCAAGACCTGACAGGCAGATAGCTTTTAAATTCAGTTTGGAAGAAGCCGTGTCCATTGTCCGCAAGGTCGAATGGAATGAATCGGGAGCGACCTACACCCCTGTTGCCATTTTTGACCCGGTGGATTTGAATGGGACAACAGTCCAGAGAGCGAGCCTCGCCAATCCGAACCTCATAAAAGCCTTGGACCTAAAAATCGGAAGCCATGTGGTGGTTGTCAAGCGTGGAGAAATCATTCCAAAAATCGAAAGCGCCTTCATACCGGAAGACAACAGCGAAATTCTGTCGGAGATCGAGTATCCAAAAAAATGTGGCAGATGTGGGGCCGAACTCATAAACGAAGGGACCAGGCTTTATTGTCCAGGAAAAAATTGTTCCAAAAAGATTTTGCATCGGCTCATGAAATGGGTAAGCGTGATTGACATCAGGGACCTGGGAGAAAGTTTGATGACATCACTTTTTGAAAGCGGGACAGTTTTATCTATTTCCGACATCTATGGATTGGACGTTGCAACATTGACACCGTTTTTCCTGAACCAGGAGAGCATCGATAAAGAAAAGACCTCCCTTGGGGCTGAAAAGGTTTATGCTTCGATACAGGGGCACAGGGAAATCACTCTTTCAAAATTCATTGCGGGATTTGATATTGAGAATATTGGCGAGACCGTTATGGAAAAACTGGTGCAAAGTGGATTCGACACGTTCGATTCACTTTTGTCAGCAACGGTCGAACAGATTTCAGGTGTCAATGGATTCGCGGAGATCATGGCCCAGACTTTTGTTGATGGTCTAAAAGAGAACAAGGATGAAATGTTGTCCATGATAAGGGATGGGGTCGTGAGAATCAAGGAAACGGCGACAGGTTCTCTTGAGGGAAAATCCTTCTGCTTTACAGGAGAACTTTTGACCATGAAAAGAGCGGACGCGCAGAATCTTGTCAAAGAAAAAGGTGGCAGCGTTAAGTCTTCGGTGGTTAAAGGACTGAGCTATCTTGTGACAAACGATACTTCATCGGGGTCGTCAAAAAATGTTAAGGCGGCTCAACTGGGAATTCCTGTTATCAATGAAGAGGAATTTTTAAAAATTATTGGAAAATAGTGCAATTTTTGTGCGGAAATTGACTTTTAAAGCACATATATATTGTAGGGGACTTTTAAAAGTTTTGAAGGTTCCTTCTGGATTTAGGGTATTTCTAGGAATTGTCAATTTTGGAGATGCCATGATTTATGAAAACATCTTGGGGGTGTCTTATGAGAGCTGCTGATATTATTGTCAAAAAAAGAGGGACAGGTAATGTGCCTGGCCAGGAATTGACAAAAGAGGAACTGGAGTTTTTGGTCAAAGGCTATACTGATGGTTCCATCCCTGATTATCAAATGTCTTCCTTTTTGATGTCGGTTTATTTTAATGGAATGACTTTTCAGGAGACAGGTCATCTTACAAATCTCATGCTACATTCAGGTGATGTTATTGATTTACATGCCATTGGCGACCCTAGATTGCACGGTCCTTTTGTCGATAAACATTCCACGGGAGGCGTGGGAGATAAAATCAGTCTTCCATTGGCACCGATTGTTGCGGCGGCTGGAGTCCAGATTCCTATGATGAGCGGTCGAGGTCTTGGACACACGGGAGGAACTTTGGACAAGCTGGAGTCCGTTCAGGGCTATGATGTTCGATTGACTTCCGAAAAATTTGCGTCCCTCATTGCTTCAAACGGTTATGCCATGATGGGACAGACTGAAAAAATTGCTCCCGCAGATAGAAAGATGTATGCCCTTAGGGATGTGACTGGAACTGTCGAAAGTATTCCATTGATAACCGCGTCCATACTTTCAAAAAAAGTTGCCGAAGGCTCGGATGCGTTGGTTTTTGATGTAAAATATGGACTTGGGGCTTTTATGAAGGACGAGGAATCTGCCGAACGTCTTGCCACATCCCTTGTAAAAACGTCTCAGGCTATGGGTAAAAAAGCTGTGGCACTTTTGACCGCCATGGATTCGCCTTTGGGATTCAAGACTGGAAACTATCTGGAGGTTGAGGAAACCTTGGAGTGTCTTCAGGGAAATGGACCAGAGGATATAATGGAATTGACTTATGCCTTGGGAAGCAGGATGCTGGTGTTTGGAGGAAAGGCGAAAACTGTTGATGAAGGAATATCCATTTGTCGTCAGATGGTTGACTCTGGAAAGGCCTTGGAGGTTTTCCTTCAGAACATAAAAGACCAGGGCGGTGATCCTGAAAAACTTTTGGCCGGGCAAGGAAAACGGCGTTCAGAATTTCACAAAGAAATGTTCGCAAGCCAGGACGGATATTTAAAGATCCACGCCTACAAAGTTGGAATCGCATGTATCAATCTGGGGGTCGGTCGCAACAAGACAAGTGACAAAGTTGATCCTGATTCTGGAATCATTTTTGCAAAAAAGCAGGGTGATTTTGTAAAAAAAGGTGAAAAAATAATGGACGTGTATGGAAAGGATTCGTCATCTCTTGAGTCGGGATTCGCTTCCTTGGAACAGTCCGTCAGCTATTGTGCTGAAAAATTTGAAAACAGGAAATTAATTTTAAAGGAAATAAAGTAGTGTCAAACTGGAATAAGAAACAAATTTCTCGGGAGGATGTGGCCGCCTTGGTGTCCAAATATAAGATGGATCCTTTGGTTGCCAGCATCTTTGTACGTCGAGGAATAACAGAAGGGAAGGATATTTTATATTTCATGGAATCGGATATGAGATTCCAGCACAGTCCGTTTTCTTTTACGGCTATGGAGGATGCTGTTGATAGAATCCTTGCGGCGCAGGAAGAAAAAGAGAAGGTATTGATTTTTGGCGACAGAGATGTGGATGGAGTTACGGCTACGACCATTTTGTTCGACTGTCTAAGCTCCATGGGAATTGATGTCAGCTATAGACTTCCATTGGGTGACGATGCCTACGGACTTTCCATGTCGGCGGTGGATGATTTTGCAAAAATCTATGGGTCGCTCATTATTACAGTGGACTGCGGTATATCCAACGTAGCAGAAATAGCCCATGCCACTGAACTAGGTATAGACGTGATAGTCCTGGACCATCACAACGGACCTGAGGTTTTGCCTGAATCCGCGATTCTGATTGACCCAAAACTTCCGGACTCTGGATATCCATTTCAGGATATTTCTGGAGCCGCCGTCGTATTCAAAACTGTCTCGGCCCTTAGATTTGCGGCAAGTCCATGGTATAAGGCTGAGATTTGTTTGCTTAACGCCCGTGAAACAAAGGAAGGGACCTCTATTGAATGTCTCAAGATAAAAAACCTTGTCCCAGTTGCCCGACGGACAGAAATCATAGTCCCTGGCGAAAAAGGGATAATGGACACTTGGCTACCAAACTACCTCCAGGGGCAACAAATCCTTGTGTGGGATGCGAATTATGTTACACAGGTTCTGCTGAACACATTCGGACCTGGGGTGGAGTTTAACTGTTTGGATATTCGTCAGGAAGTTGCTAAAATCATGCCAAAACTTGCGAATCTACCGTTGAGCCAGGTGAAAAATCTTTCAAAGATCGCAAAATATGGAAACCATGAGCCAACTGAGATAGGTGGATTCTACAATCTTTATGTGTCCTATGTTAACCAGTGCAACAAAATGCAGTTCCCAAAATTTGTCCAGCAGGAAGAGATGGATTTGGAATTGGTAGCTCTCGCGGCATTGGCGGATATTATGCCTATGAAAGATGAAAACAGAATTTTCGTCAAACGGGCCTTGGACTCCATCAACAGTGGAAAAATCCGTCCCGGTCTTGTGGAACTTATGTCAAAGTTGGGGCTTCTTGGAAAAAGGATGGGCTCGAAAGACCTGGGCTGGACAATCATTCCAAATCTCAATGCTGCGGGAAGACTTGGACAATCGGATTTGGCGGCCAGTTTGTTTTTTGAAAAAGATTCTTCCAGGCGAGAGGATTTTGCAAAACAGATACAGGAACTCAATGTCCAAAGACAGCAGTATACGGCCGAGGCTTCAACTTATGGGGCTATCCAGGCGGAGGCTTCAATCGGTGTCCACAACGGGAAACTCTGTGTGGTCATGGATGAGCGAATAAACAAAGGCGTGTGCGGAATTTATGCCAGCAGACTTATGTCCAGCTATAATATACCTTCCATCGTTCTTACTGTCGTGGGTGAAAATGCCATCGGTTCTTTGAGGACCTGTCGTGGAATTATAGCAACCGATTTTCTTGAGCAGATGAAAGACCTTTTCATCAGTTACGGCGGTCATGCGGCGGCGGCGGGGTTCAGTCTGAAAAAAGAAGACCTGGAGATTTTCAAGGACACCCTCAAGGAACTGTCATCAAAAATGACATTGGATGATTCAAATCCAGATGACTATTCAGTTGACGCGGAGATTCCATCAGATTATTTGACGCCAAAACTTTTGGATGTCCAATCCCTTTTTGAACCATTCGGCGAAGATAATCCACCTCTGACATTCCTAGCAAGAAATGTTCCTGTGGTCGATGCCGTTGCGTTCCCAGGTAAAAATGGAAAAACCCATCTCAAGGCAACCATCAATACCGGCAAATATAAATGGCCATGTATTTTTTGGAACGAAGGTGAAAGATTAAGGAAGGACTTCAATGTCGGAGACGATGTGGATATCCTTTTCCATGTGGAGCGAAATTCCTATAACGGTATGGAAAATCCTCAGATCATCTTGCAGGATATCAGAAAGTCCCAGGACTCCTAAAAAATCCCCATGCCGCTGGACAAAGAAAGAAGTTGCGACCCCACGGCGGACTCTATCAAAGAAAAACAGAATCTTTTTAGCTGGTTGATGGAGTCTGCGTTAAGACTCATGCGTCTGACTTCTCCCGGTGTGCTGTTGTTTATGGCGTCCAAATATTTCAGCGACTGGAGATTCATTTCATAAAAAAGGTTTATCTCGGCTCTCTGTCTTACATAGGAATCTTTACATTCGTCGCAGATAAATCCACTTTGTGCTGGGATGAAATATGAAAGAATTTTGTCGTTCTCCAGTCCATTGCCCCCGAAAATATCCTTGTTGCAGCAACAGCAAGTCGAAACATCAGGCTGGACACCAAGTAGACCTATATATCTCCATAAAAATCTTATGGTTGCGATAGTGGAAACATTTTCTTCGCATTTGTCAAGTCCATCCACGAAGGCTTTTATCAGGATATATGACAGTCTGTCGTCTCCTCCGCATTTTGTTTTCAATAAAATTTCTCCCGCCAGATTGGATGCCCACATTTTGTAGAGACTTTCCTTTAATCCGCTGTGGAAGTTTTTCACATCGAAGTCCGAAACCTTTTTCATGTTGCGGCTTTCATCGTCGTATATGTATATTACGCCCCAGTTGAACGGTTGGACAAGAGATTTCAATTTGCTTTTGGGACCTCCATACAAAGTCGCATAAAAAATCCCCAGGTCTGGAGATATTGCACAGACGGTCCTGTTTTTTTCACCTGAATCTTTAACGGATAGAATCAGAGCCTCAGTTATTTTGTTTCTTTCGACCATGTTTTTATTTTAATGATGAAGAGATTATTGTCAACGGTCATAAAAATCAATAGAATATGGATATGGACATTCGCAAAAGATTTTCACAGTCAATAATAGCCACAATGCAAAGAGATGTTTTGGACGCAAAAGGAAACGAGGTTTTCTGGGTTGGGACCGTCAATTCTGCGGGTCTTGTGGTCAGCATAAAAGTAGGGGCAAGAGGGAATTCTGGCATGGTGCTTGTGAATTCGGCCATGACCCAGAGAGATGTGGACGAAAATCAAAAATGTGAAGGAAAAGTTGTTATCCATAATCATCCCTCCGGAGTATTGGAACCAAGCAACGCCGATCTGAATGTGGCAAGCCAATACATGGAAATGGGGGTGGGGTCGTATATTGTCAACAACAGCGTGGACAATGTCTATGTGATCGTTGAGCCTGTGAAACCTAAGGTCCTGTCTCTTATTTCCAAGGAAGATGTGTCGAACTATCTTTCGGTGTCAGGTCCCCTTGCGAAAGAAAATCCACTTTATGAAGAAAGGCCAAGCCAGATTAATCTTGTTAAGCAGGTCGTGACCACATTCAACGAAGGCAAGATCGGAATTTTTGAAGCAGGAACGGGAGTAGGAAAAAGCTACGCCTATCTTTTGCCATCCATGGTCTGGGCATTCAGCAACAAAGAAAGGGTTGTCATATCGACTGGGACAATAAATCTTCAGCAGCAGTTGATAGAAAAAGACATTCCTGCCGCGACAAAAATTATTGGAAAAAAAATCAAGGCGGTGTTGGTTAAAGGAAGACAGAACTATTTGTGCCTCAGGCGATTGGAAGATGCCATGGTTGATGTGGATGGAGATATTTTCGCCACGGACAAGGAGATGATAGAAAGCATAAACCAATGGTCCGAAACGACATCCACCGGCAGCAGGTCAGATTTGTCTTTTCTTCCCAGCGAAAGTGTTTGGTCCAGGGTCAATTCAGAAAGCGACGCTTGTATGGG
>JAZUEV010000218.1:0-2359 GCA_045640345.1 Treponema sp. | reverse complement strand
CACTCAGATTCTATGGATTTTTTTATCATCTTTCCACTTCCGTAACTGCAAAGCTTTTGCTGTCCACCACCAGAGGTGGTGGTTTACTAAAGTTAATTACAAGGCTTATAACATCATATTTTCACAGCTACCCCAAAAATTAAAATTTTAGAGGGTTGTATAAAAACCTGTCACACCCGCTAAAGGGAGTTGCTAAAGTATATATCTTTGGAGATTCTGATCCTGTATTACACCTTTCAGACGCTCCTCAACATAGGCTTTGTCAATATTGATTGATTCTCCTGCATGGGCATCTGCTTCAAAACTGAGATCCTCCAAGACCGTTTCCATTATGGTATGAAGACGTCTTGCTCCAATATTTTCTGAACGAGAGTTCACATCCTGAGCAATGAATGCCATCTGGTCGATTGCGTCATCACAGAATTTCAGGTTGACACCTTCCGTTCCCAACAAAGCCTCATACTGTTTGATAAGGGCATTCTTTGGTTCAACAAGGATACGCTTGAAGTCTTCTTTTGAAAGATCCTCCAGTTCGACTCTCAAAGGAAAACGTCCCTGTAGTTCAGGAATCAAGTCGCTTGGAGCTGAAAGAGAAAAAGCCCCGGCTCCAATAAAGAGTATATGGGTTGTGTTGACAACACCGTGCTTTGTGTTTACATTGCTTCCCTCAACGATTGGAAGAATATCTCTCTGAACACCTTCACGGCTTACGGCCTGTCTATCCCCTTCACCGCCCTTTGTGGCAATCTTATCGATTTCATCAATAAAAATGATTCCGCTTTGCTCAACACGGTTTTTTGCTTCATCCGCAACCTTATCCACGTCCGTGATTCTGTCCAAGACCTCGGCCATGATCACCTGTCGAGCCTCACGAACTGTAACCGACTTTTTGTGGCTGCGTCCACCGTTGAACATTTCCTGGAGACCGCTCAATCCTTCTTCAAAGTCAGCTGGATTTCCACCGCTAAACATTTCCATACCAATCCTAGGCTGACGACGGACAACCACATCCACAAGCCTGTCTTCAAGTTTTCCATCCCGAAGCATCTGCCTAAACTTTTCGCGAGTTGCGGACATATCTGAACCATCGGTCTTTTGTTCTTCTTCCTTTTTTTCGTCCTCAACCTTTTCTTCGGTCATTTCGCCTTGAGGAACACTGATTCTGATTACACCTCCATGGAAAGGAGAACCGTTTTCGCCAAAAATATTTCCCACAACCTTTGCATTTGAAGAGCCGTCGGAGGATTTTCTGGACTTTTTGCTACCGCTGCCAGGAAGAAGAAGATCAAGAAGTTCATCCTCCACCATCGGTTCAGCTTTTGCCCTAAGTTTTTCCTGGGTTTCAGATTTCACCATGGTGTATCCAACTTCCATCAAGTCCCTGACCATACTTTCCACATCCCTACCGACATATCCAACTTCGGTGTACTTTGTGGCTTCGACTTTCAAAAATGGTGCGCCACAGAGTTTTGCAAGACGACGGGCTATTTCAGTTTTTCCAACTCCCGTAGGTCCAATCATAAGGATATTCTTTGGAGCAACTTCGTCCCTTATATCTTCCGGCAATTTTATTCTTCTCTGTCTGTTTCTCAAAGCAACAGCGACACATCTTTTAGCCTTGTTCTGACCGATGATGTAGCTGTCCAACTTTTCAACAATCTCTTTTGGAGTCAAACCTTCTGGCAAACCTTTTTTATCAATCTGATTAACTTCTTCCATTTCTTCATCCTAAATTAATTTATGGAAACCTCTAAAAACTTAAATTCTCAGAGATAACTTTTAAAACTTTAAGGCATCTCGAAAAAAAATCAAGGATGTCTTCTTTTTGTGGAACTAAATCTCTTCAACCGTGATATGGTCGTTGGTGTAGATACAAATCTGTCCCGCTATGGCCAAAGATTTTTCAGCAATCTCCTTCGCCGAATAATCGCTGGACTCCATATAAGCAAGGGCGGCTGAATATGCGTAATTACCTCCAGAACCGATGGCTATGACATCATTTTCAGGTTCAATTACATTTCCGTCTCCAGATATCAAGAGAATGTTGTCCTTGTCCGCCACCAAAAGCATGGCCTCCAATTTGCTCATGTATCGCTCAGTACGCCAAAGTTTTGCAAGCTCCACAGCAGATCGAAGCAGATCGCCATTGTAGGTCTTCAATTTTTCTTCAAATTTGTCAAAAAGCGTAAAGGCATCGGCAACAGACCCTGCAAATCCTGTAATCACTTTTCCGTCATAGATTCTACGAACTTTTTTTGCGTTACCTTTTACAACAGTATTTCCTGCTGTAACCTGACCATCACCAGCCATAGCCACATGACCGTTTCTTTTCACCGCAATAACAGTGGTACTTCTTATC
>JAZUEV010000217.1:0-1654 GCA_045640345.1 Treponema sp. | reverse complement strand
AATTTTGAGTGTAATCGCCACAAGAATTTTTTCTTCGGCAATGCACAAATTTTATTTGAAGCGACAAACACTTTTAGGAAATCTAAATGGAATTGTTGCAGAAAAAATCACTGCTGCTAAAACTGTTGCCGCATATAATTTGCAGGATAGCACCATCGAAGAATTTGAAAAAGCAAGTTCCGATTTGAAAAAAACTGGAATCAAGGCAGAAATAATTGGTAACACAATGGGACCTGTGATGAATATGTTGAACAATTGTTCTTTTGTAATTGTCGCAGCTTTTGGTGCATGGTTTGCGTTGAAAGGTATGATTTCTGTTGGTGTGATTTCTGCATTCATTATTTACTCAAAACAGTTTTCAAGACCGATAAACGAACTTGCTCAACTTTATGGTGAACTTGAAACTGCTGTTGCTGGCGCTGAAAGAATTTTTGAATTGCTTGATCAGGATAGCGAAGAAAAAATTGGAGATAAATCTTTTAAAGTCACGAAAGGGGTAATTGAATTTAAGCATGTTGATTTTAGTTATGTGCCAGGAAAAAAAGTCATACATGATTTTAATTTGAAAGTTGGTTCAGGAAAAAAGATTGCCTTGGTTGGTTCAACAGGTTCTGGAAAAACAACAATTGTAAATCTTTTGATGAGATTTTATCCAATTGATTCTGGAAGCATAACTGTTGATGACGTTGATATCCGTGATATTTCTCTTGATGTTCTTCGTGATAGTGTTGGAATTGTTTTGCAGGATACTGTCTTGTTTACAGATTCAGTCAGAAATAATTTAAAATATGCAGACCGAACTATAAGTGATGAAAAAATGTATGAGTCTGCCAAACTTTCCAGTTGTGATAAAGTTGTTGAATCTTTGAGCGACTGTTATGACACAATTTTGACTGGAGCAGGAGCAAATCTTTCGCAAGGTCAAAGACAGCTTTTGACAATCGGTCGAGCATTTTTGTCTTATCCTCAGATTTTGATTTTGGACGAAGCCACATCATCTGTTGACACAAGGACCGAAAAACAAATTCAGGATGCCATGTCGGAGTTGATGAAAAATCGAACCAGCCTGATTATTGCTCATCGACTTTCTACAATTCAGGATGCGGATCAGATTGTTGTTATGGATGGGGGACGCATAATTGAAACGGGAACTCATTTTGAACTTCTGGAAAAGAAAGGCAATTATTATAATTTATATATGAGTCAGTTTGCTGGACAGACAACATAAAAAATCTTTTCGCAAAATAAATGGCATCCATATAAATTACAATTTTTAGAGATGCCCTTATTATTATTCCGAAGACTATCAAGTTCAGCATGAAGGGATTTTTTTAGACAGTCCCTAAGGAGTTTTGTTTTTGTAACCACAGGTCGTCATTCCGAATTCATTTCGGAATCTAAAATCAATCAAGTGTAACTATGATTAAGAGAGGTGTTGAAATGACGGATTTTTATCAATGGTCATTTCTCTATGCTGCTATTGTTGAAATGACGGATTTTATCAATGGTCATTTCTCTATGCTGCTATTGTTTGAATGACGGATTTTTATCAATGGTCATTTCGACTGGAGGAAGTGTAACGGACGGAATGGAGAAATCTAAATAACCGTGGCTGTAAATGAGATTTCTCCACAAGTCGGATCGTAGCCATGTC
>JAZUEV010000216.1:0-3367 GCA_045640345.1 Treponema sp. | reverse complement strand
GTTCAGGAACTTAAGATCATCATCAAGGCTGACCTTCAGGGTTCTGCAGAAGCTCTCAAGACATCTCTTGAAAAGCTTTCTACAAGTGAAATCCGCGTAAATGTAATTCACAGTTCTGCCGGTGCAATCAATGAATCGGATGTTACTCTGGCTGCTGCAGACAGCAATGCCATCATCATTGGTTTCAATGTTCGTCCTACACCAAAGGCAAAAGCATTGGCTGATACAGAAAAGGTTGATATCAGAAAGTACAATATCATCTACAAGTGTGTGGAAGAAATCACTGCCGCCATGGAAGGAATGTTGCAGCCTGATACAAAGGAAGAAGTCACAGGTATGCTGGAAGTCAGAAACACATTCAAGGTTCCAAAGGTTGGTGTCATCGCCGGATGTTATGTCACAGAGGGTGTCATCAAGAGAAGCAGCAGCGTAAATGTTATCCGTGACGGTGTTGTAAAGTACACTGGAAAGGTTTCATCCCTCAAGCACTTCAAGGATGATGTCAAGGAAGTCAAATACGGATTCGAATGTGGTGTTGGTATTGAAAACTGGCAGGATTTGCAGGTTGGAGACCAGCTTGAAGCATTCGAGTATGTTGAAGTCGCAAGAAAATTGGGACAGACCCTTGCAGAAGAAAAAGCGGCAGCAGAAAAGACTGGTGCTGAATCCACGGAGGAATAGGAGTAGGAATGGGACAGTACAGACTGGAACGTTTGGGCGAACAGCTTAGACAAGAAATTTCTACCATGATTTTGACCCACCAGATAAAAGATCCAAGGGTCAATGAGTTCATATCCGTTAACCGGGTGGAAGTGGCAGGGGACTTGGCTTATGCTAAGGTCTACGTCTCTTCCTTCATGGATGACAACTCGGTGAAGAGAGCCGCAAAGGGATTGCAAAGTGCCGCTGGTTTTATCCAATGTACTATCGCAAAAAAATTGTCCATCTATAAATTCCCCAAGCTGACTTTCATTGCGGATTTCAGTATGAAAGAGGGATACAAGATGGTGCAAACCCTCAACGCTTTGGAAAAAGAAGATGCCCAAGTCAAAGAAGAGTCAAAGCAATAACGTTCATGGAGTCATGCTATATGCCAAGGCTCCTGGACTTACAAGTTTTTCATCTCTCTGGAGCATAAAACACGCTCTAGACACCGACAAAGTTGGTCACACGGGGACATTGGATTCCTTCGCCGACGGACTTTTGGTTGTCCTGAGCGGTCATTTGACTCATCTTGTGCCGCATATAACAGGGTTCAAGAAAAAATATCTTGCGGTGGTGTGCTTTGGTGTTGAGACAGACACTCTTGATCCAAGCGGTCAGATTACATCTAAATCATGTGCCGTGGACAGAAAAACCGTAGAAGATGTGCTTCCAAAATTCACTGGAGCAATACTTCAGGTCCCTCCTGTCTACAGTGCCCTGCATGTCAATGGAAAAAGAGCTTCCGACGCAATCAGGGAGGGAAATTCCGTTCAGATGGAGCCAAGGCAGGTCTTTATCTACGGCAATACTCTTGTGGATTTTAAGGAAGCGACTGAGGATGACCCTTGTTCTTACGCGCTTTTGGAGATTACGTGTTCCAAAGGTACTTACATTAGGGCTCTTGCCAGGGACATTGCCCATGAAATCGGTTCCGTGGCTCATCTGTCAGCCTTGAGAAGGACCGAGGTCGGACCATTTAAAATCCAGGAAGCGGCTTGCTATGGAAAACTTTCGGAGTTCACCATCGAGAACGGCATAAAGAACGATAGATTTTTTGCTGATTTAAGGGACAATCCTCCTTTGGCTGAAAAAAAATATGTGAAAGATTCCGAGGAGACTGTCAACGATATAAAGAATCATCTTCTTCCATTCAATCCTGAACTTGCTTTCAAATGTGGATTCAAGGTTGATTTGCTCAAGCGTGATTCCGAAAAAAATTATCTTAACGGTCGTCCTCTTCATGGTGGTATGTTCAAGTGGCTTGACCGGCCCGAAAATTTTGAGACGAATGAATACAAGTCGGACAACGAAATAGCTGTGTTCTATGAGGATATGGCCTTTGCCGGTATGATTTGTAGAGGCGATTTCAGGATGCGCTATGGATTTGTGGTCCCAAAGATTGTTACCGAGAATCTGGAAAACTCAACGGAATCCACCGAAGATGTCCAAAAATGAAAATTTTTTCTTGGAATCAGATTTTGGAAGGAGATTTTCCTGAAGAATGGAAAAAAAAAGGGTGCGCCTTGACTGTCGGGAGTTTCGACGGCATACATCTTGGGCATCAGGCATTGATAAAATCCGTCATGGACAGGGAAAATCTTTTGCACGGTGTGGTCACTTTTAGTTCGTCCTGTCGCGCGATTGATAAAAATTTTTCTGGACAGGTCTACAGTCTTGAGAGGAAATTGGATTTTATCTGTCAGATGGGGCTGGATTTTGCTTTGGTGATTGACTTTTCTAATGATTTCGCTAAAATGGAAGGTGAAGATTTCATAGCTATCCTTCTTGACAAGTGTGGAATGAAATTCATTGCGGAAGGACAGGATTTTCGCTGCGGATACAAAGGGTCGCTGAATATGGATGGACTTGACTTGTTGGCTAAGGAAAAAGGATTCCTTCTTGAAGAGGTTCCGGACGTGCTTTTTCGTGGGGAAAGAATCAGTTCCAGCAGAATCAGGGACGCCATTGGTGACGATGATTTGGAAGTCGCCAGTGAGATGCTTGGCCGTGTCTATGAAAGATAATTTGATATGAAGTCCCTGGAAAACTGTTCCAAGGGATGTTCTATAGATTGGTGAAATAATGCTGCACTTGCAATTCCTGTAAGTCTCCGATGTTTAGTTGTGCTTCGGTCAAGGCTTCAGGGTTTACTTGTCAGCATGGTAATAAATAATAAGGAGAATGCTATGGCACTCGCAAAAGAAACAACAACCGCTGTTGTCAACAAGTTCGGTGCAAACGACAAGGACACCGGAAACACAAAAGTTCAGATCGCACTTCTTTCTGAACGCATCAAGCAGCTTACAGCTCACTGCAAGGCTTTCCCAAAGGACACAACTGCATCACGCAGCCTTTTGAAGGTAGTCGGACAGCGCCGTAAGATGTTGAAGTACATGCAGCGCACTGATCTTGAAGGATACCGAGCTCTTATCAAGGAACTTGGAATTCGTAAGTAAGACAACGCTAGAGGCAGCCTGGGTATTTTGCTCGGGTTGCCTTTTGTGTTTAAAAAATATGGTCTGGACCAGCGGCTGTTCAAACGTGTGGTTCTTGTGGAAAAAATTGTTTAGAAGGAAAAAGAAACAATGGTAGAAAGAGTAACAAAAAAAATCGGCGACACGGAGCTGATTCTTGAGACTGGAAAAATCGGTAAACAGGCAAA
>JAZUEV010000215.1:0-3977 GCA_045640345.1 Treponema sp. | reverse complement strand
TAAAACCGAGGATCTTGGCAACAAAATGGCCTTATAATAAAACAAAAGAGCGGGTTCTTAGGGTGGAACCCTAAGCAGTGCTGGTGAAAGAGGGAGGTATGGAGGGAGAGAGCCCCCGCTTCTGAGTAGAGGGGTTCTCTTCCTCCATAAAACCGGGGGTTCTTAGGGGCACTCCCCTAAGTTTAAGTTAAATATTATTTGACTTTTAATTTTTTTGCTTTATAATTTAGGTTATGAAAATCACTTACAATGAAAATAATCGAGTTTTTGCTCTTGAAACAGAAAATGCCGGCTACTATATTGGCATTGTTGATAAAGAAAATTTTGTTGGTCACATCCATTATGGAAAAAAAATCTCCAGCGATGATGAAATCCAAAGTCTTTTGAGGATATACGAAAATCCAAAGGTTCCATCGGAAAACGAGAGGGAAAGACTTTCATTTTACGACACCTTCCCCTGCGAATATCCATGTGGAGGACTTGGAGATTTTAGGGAAAGCGCCATCAATGTGTCCAACAGCAGGGGTCAAAGTGCCGTAAGCCTGCAATATGTGTCCCACGAAATCATCCAGGGCAAATATTCATTGGAAGGTCTTCCTTCAACTTGGGGCACTAAAGATGATTCCATGACTCTCCTTCTCCACTGCCAGGACCCTGTTTTGAATTTGAACATCACCCTTATGTATTCCATCTTCAAGGGGATTGACGCTGTAGCTCGCTCCGTGCAGATTGTTAACATGGGAAATAATTTTGTCACACTCAACAAAGTCTATTCAGCCAGCATGGACATGGAGGGAAAGGATTTTGATTTTATATCCCTCCACGGTTCTTGGGCCAGGGAAAGACACATCGACAGGACACCTTTGTTCCATGGAAAAACTGCGGTCACATCAATCAGAGGCGAAACATCCCATCAGGAACACAGCTTCATGGCACTGGCCGGAAAAAAGACCGACTATGATTCTGGGGACGCCTATGGATTCAGCTTCATCTACAGTGGAAATTTTACAGCCCATGCCCAAAAAGATCAATTCGATTCAGTGCGTGTGCAGGTGGGAATCAACAGCGAGGGATTTGCTTGGAAACTTGAACCAGGTGAATCTTTTACAGCCCCGGAAGCGGTCATCGTTTATGCGTCCAAGGGATTGAACCAGATGAGCCAGAACTTCCACAACCTTTGGAGGACTCATTTGATTCGAGGGTCGTACAGGGACAAGATGAGACCAATCCTTATCAACAACTGGGAAGCAACCTACTTTAACTTTGACCAGGATAAACTTTTGGACATTGCCCGTGAAGCCAGCAAAGACGGAATCGAAATGCTTGTAATGGACGACGGTTGGTTCGGTCACAGGGATAGCGACAACTCATCCTTGGGCGACTGGTTTGTTAATGAAAACAAGTTGAAGGGTGGACTAAAAAATCTGGTTGACAATGTAAACGCCTTGGGCATGAAATTCGGTATCTGGTTTGAACCCGAGATGATTTCCCCAGACAGTGAACTCTACAAATCACATCCAGATTGGGCTATCCAGGTCCACAACAGAAAACCAGGTCTCTGCCGATGCCAGTATGTCTTGGATTTGACCAGAAAAGAAGTCCGTGATTACACTTTCGATCAGGTGGCAAAGATTTTGAAAAGCGCCAACATTGAGTATGTAAAATGGGACATGAACAGACAGCTTTCCGACGTTGGATCCATTGCTCTTGGTTCAGACAGGGCCGGTGAACTTTACCACAGATATGTTTTGGCAGTCTATGAACTTCAGGACCGATTGATTAAAGAATTTCCAAACCTCCTGCTGGAAAACTGTTCCGGTGGTGGAGCCAGATTTGATGCAGGAATGCTTTACTACAGTCCACAGATTTGGTGCAGCGACGACACTGATGCTATCGAGCGACTGGAGATTCAGGAAGGCACGTCATTGGTCTATCCATTGTCAGCCATGGGAGCCCACGTAAGCACTTGTCCAAACCACGCCTGCGGAAGGGTCACTCCATTTAGGACAAGAGGATTTGTTGCCCTTGCTGGAACTTTTGGATACGAACTTGACATCACAAAAATCCCAGCCGACGACAGAGCCCAGATTCCAAACCAGATTGCCATGTACAAAAAATACAATCCATTGGTCCGCACAGGGGATTATTGGCGTGTGGCAAGCTACAGTGAAAACAAAGAATGGGATGCCTGGGAGGTTGTCTCAAAGGACAAGGGTGAAGCTCTTTTGACAGTGGTGCAGGTTTTGAACCATCCAAATTTCCACACAAGAAGGGTCTACCTGAAGGGTCTGGATGAAAACAAAATCTACCAGATAGAAATGGAAGACAGCAACGGAAACAAAACGGATTTGGGCAAATGGAGCGGTCTTACACTGATGAACGCAGGACTACTCCTTCCAAGACTGTGGGGCGATTTTCAAAGCCAATTGGTACATTTGTACTAATTTTCATCAATTGATTGGTACATAGATGGGGTTGTCTAAAAAGTTAGCTTCGTGTTGATATTGGGACCACTAAAATTATCCACACTGGATATGTTTTTACAAACCCAAGCAACGCAAAACTTACTTTCTGGGCATCCCCTTTTTTACCGCAATAGAATCCACCTCTAAAGACTGCGATTCTTAGAGACTCCCTCAAGGTTTACAAAATAAATGAACAAAAAAAAGGAACAAAAAAAATATAGCAAGAAACGAAAATCAACTTTGAAACTAAAAAAAAGAATCTTCGACATAATCCAGATTGGAAACGACAGCGACATTCCCAGCCGTGCCTTTGATGTGTTTATATCCATCACAATTATACTGAACATTGTGTCCATGTTCATGCAGACATTTCCCCAGCTGGCATCTTTCTCAAAAGTTTTTTACTGGATAGATTTTGTCACCATCTGTTTTTTTATAGTCGAATACGCCCTAAGAATCTGGACATCAAATTTTTTGTATCCGGAAAAAACAAAAGTCAAAGCCGCCCTACGATTTTTGGTGAGCTACGACGGTGTTGTTGATTTACTTACGATCCTTCCGTTCTTCTATCTTTCTGGATTTGTTGTGTTCAGGATGCTTCGGGTGGTTAGAATCTTCCACTTGTTCAGGCTCAACAAAAACTATGATTCCTTCAGCGTAATCAAAACAGTACTCTGGGAAAAAAAGAACCAACTTTTTTCATCAATCTTCATAATCGTCATACTGATGCTGGCCTCATCCCTTTGCATGTATCACGCAGAACACGAGGCTCAACCGGATGCATTCCAGAACGCATTCAGCGCCATGTGGTGGAGTGTGGCTACCCTTCTGACAGTTGGATACGGAGACATTTATCCTGTTACAACAATCGGGAAGGTTATGGGAATGTTTATTTCATTTCTGGGTGTGGGAACTGTGGCGATTCCAACCGGCATCATTTCGGCGGGATTTGTTGAGCAGTACACAATCAAGCAGTACGCAAGCATAAAATTCCACGACATAAAAAGAATCGGTGAAGTGCTTGTGGATTCAGAGTGTCCCCTAAAAGGTCTGTCGGTTCAGGAAGCAAGCTACAGGTACAGTTCAAAGATTTATCTTGTAATCTGGGGAGACCTTTCCCTTCTAGCCGACGACGATTTGATTATCCAAGAAAAAGACATTGTGATTATCGATTCGCCCAAGCTAAAAAAACATCAGATTCTAAAACTGTAGGGCAAACCTGTTGTTTATTTCACGACACTTGTTTGGGGGCGTGTCATTTCGACCGAAGTGGAGAAATCTCAAAAATGTCCGATTGATTATTCACGACTCTCGTTTTTTTATCTCTTGTTTAAAGGAAAATCGTTAGATTTTTCGAAGACCTGGGACAGTTTTTATGCTTTATGTTATAAACTGCTCGTGAAATTTAAACTCGACATTCGCCCTAATAATTGATTTTTTTGGGACAACGAAAATACGATGATTTTAAAACAAAAGTCCCCTAATCCGTTTAAGGATGTCACTGAAAAAGTG
>JAZUEV010000214.1:0-1796 GCA_045640345.1 Treponema sp. | reverse complement strand
GGGCCAGGGATGCCAATGTTCCCGTCTGAATTTCTATTATTCCGCCGTCAGATAGAAGAATGTCGGCTATGAAATGGCCGCAGGGAGCTTCTTTTTGCGCTCCTTCATGCTTTCCTGCATATATTTCCTTTAGAGTCCTGTGCAAATGGGTTTCGTTGTAGGTGTTTATCATCGGTTGCTGAACAGTTTATCTAAAAATGGCTGGCAAGAAAAGTGCAAGCATTCCTTGTGACGAAAGTTAAGGAAGGCATCGGCTTCTAGGGAACAACGCTTTCGTCAGGGGTCTGTCCCCAGTGTTCAGGAATCGCCTTTGCGATTCCTGGGGCGAAAGTTAGGGCGGAAACAGGTTTTGTTTGAAGCAAACGCTTTTGCCCAGGGGTCTGTCCCCAGTGTTCAAGAATCGCTTCTGCGATTCTTGTGACGAAAGTTAAGAAAACAACGGCTTCTAAGGCATCAAGCGCTTTCGTCAGGGGTCTGTCCCCTCTGTCACGATGTTATAAATGCATGGAAATAAATCATCTGAAAAAAAATCAATTTTTTTTCAAAAACAGTCACTTTTTTATTTTTAGTGAAAATAATATTTATGGACATTCCTGTGGACTGCCGCAGGTTCTGGAGGTATTTTCATGTCATTTAAAAAAGTTTGGTTCCCTTCCAAAAAAATCCTGTCTCTTCTTAGTATGTGTGTGGTGATTGTCTCCTTTTCCTCCTGCATTCAGAACTTGCCTGAGTCTTCTCCTAAGGAAGGTAGGCTCAAGGTGGTCAACTGGAATGTCCAGACTTTTTTCGATGCCGTCACCACTGGGGAGGAGTATTCAGAATTTGTAAGAAGCAGCCGTTGGGGCAAGGATGCATACATTGAGCGCCTTAAACGGCTTTGCTCTGTCATAAGGGCTTTGGATGCCGACGTTTTTGTAATGGAAGAGATTGAGAATGAAGGCGTTGTTCATGACATAAGTAATTTTCTTGCAGGGGAATGGGACAAGGGAAAAGTCTACAGTGATGCCTGCTTTGCTAAGGATGAGGGTAGTTCCATCGGCTGTGCTGTTCTATCCAGAGTGCCGATTTCTTCAATGACGGTCCATTCCCTGGATGTCCGTACCGAGGAGGAGGATATGCCTAGGATGAGACCTCTGATGGAAGTCTGTGTTTGTTCTGATAATAAGGAACTTACCCTTATGGTAAACCATTGGAAAAGCAAGAGCGGTGGTGAAGAAGAGACTGAAAAATGGAGGAACCGAGAGGAAGGTGTCCTAGCAGATTTAGTGTCTGCGGCTGTCGTGGAAGGAAAGAGGGTTTTGATTCTTGGTGATTTCAACAGGGATATCAATGATTTCTGCCTGACAAGAAAAGGTGATGTAGTTCTTAGGCGATGGAAGAACGGCTCCCTTATGGATGATGGAATACAGGTTTCAAGTCCTTGGTTTCTTCCTGGGCGTAAATTGATTCAGCCAGGAAGCTATTATTTTCAGGATGAATGGTCACGGATAGACAATATGTTTACAGCTGGAGGGGCTGAGATCATGGATTTCTATCCTGCCGTTGAAGGTGAGTGGTGTGATTCACATACCTATGTGCCAAATCGATATTTCATCTGGAATGGAACTGGCTATAGCGATCATCTTCCGATTGTTTGTGTTGTAAGATTTTAGGTTGCTTTTTTTACATAAGTTTTTCATTCAGCGGTTGCAGGAAAAGCATCCTGAATTTCTGACTGAACTTTACTTGAGATGTATGCGGAATATTCTTCTTGTGTGTGATAGAAAGCGTAGACTTCTGTCTCCTGGTTTTCGATG
>JAZUEV010000213.1:0-4483 GCA_045640345.1 Treponema sp. | reverse complement strand
ATGTTGTTAATATTGTATATATGTAGTGTAAGATTATATTACACTACATATTATTAAAAATCAAGATAAAAGTAGTGTAAGTTTTGATGGTCATAAATTTCAAATCTGTTTAATGTTTTTTTCCATGTTTCTTTATGCATCTATTTTAAATCCACCCACTGCTAGTCAAAAAAGGACTTCGGTGGGATTTTTTATGCAAATTTAATATCAAAAATCGCAAATTTTTGGCATACCTAAGCACTTTTGACACATATAAATCAATATAATACAAAGAAATACCTACAACCTCTTAAATCTGTATATGATCCGAAACTTCAAACCATAGGCCTGTGGTTCAATATTATAAAAAACTCAAAATGGAGTTTCGTAAAACATCAAAAAGTTTCTTGTGGATTAGAATCATGTTCTAATCGACTGGAAAACTTCCTACTGTTTTTGTCCGCTTCCGCAACAGAGAAGAAAAATGTACCGTATGGAGGGAACAGTGCATTGAGGACAAAAATCCTGTCTTATGTAAATGGATAAAAATTCCATTCTCGCAAACAATAAAAAAATCATGTCGATGTAAAAGTCATTTCTCCAACATCGGAGTGACTTTCTATTTCCATCTTTATCCGAAAAAACGGAAAGGAAAATCTATGAGCAAAAAAATCAATTTATATAACTGTAGTGTCTCCACATTCTTTAAGAGAAATGGGGGATTGTACCAAAAAAATGTAGAAACAGCTGAATACAAAATATGCGAAAGCACAGACAAAAATTGTTATTCCTACGCTCAGTCTCATCAGGTTATGAGATACATAAAAACCAGCGATGTACGGACAAGCAACAAAATTATGCTCAGAAATTACAAATGCAAAAAATGTGGCTACTGGCATTTGACAAGTGAAAAGGAATTCAAGGAGAATCGGGAACTTCCCTATATTGCATAATAAAATCAAAACCAACTTGGATTGAAACTCGGCAATTATCTCCGGCTGTGTAAAAAAAGTCGTGGCGATGGATTTTTTAAAATGGAAATCCATATCACCAATTAGTTTTTCAGGGGGAAAACAATTATAACAGTGTGAATTATTTGTAGAAAAATATTCGGCTACTTGATTTGTATCGATTGGGTTCAATCATTTTTCAAAAAAGATGATAGGATGATTGTTGGATTGATGGATGGCTGAATTGAAAATGATTCTGTCATTGGTGTAAAAGATAATGAGGAAATTTATGAGTAACGAAGTTTTAATGGAAGCAGTAAAAAATTATATGGCAAGATCTATAACTGGCAGCGAAATGTTATACACAATCATAAATGACATGGATGATGTATTTTTGACTTTAAACATAGTGGACTTGTGGAAAAAGTTATCCTTTGAAATCACAATTGGAAATAACATCTGGACTGTGATGGGAATGACCGTACACGAACCTGCAAATATTGGTGGCGACTGTTGCAGTAGAAAGAAAAGAATCAGGATTATTTTGCAAGATGCCCCAAATTGTGAAGATGCACTGAGGAAAATTGTGAGAAAAGCATTGATTCGCGCATATGCGTATGAGACTGGAGTGGATGAAAACAAAATGGACCTGCTTGACAGTTTGGAGAAAAGCGAAGAAATGACAGAATGGTTTTCAAAGCACATGGATGAAATCAATGCAAGCGAAAACGAGATTATGGAAAATATCAGCAGGTTTATGAAAGAGAAATTCAAAGCAGTGGAATGATAGGCAATTTATAAAGTCTGTGTTGGTTTTATCTTTGGCAGAATTGGATTTTTCTGGTTCTGCCTTTTTTTCTGCATCTCCAAATAAAAATATTAAGAATCAATCTCAAATTGAAAATCATTAATTAAAGATTGATTTTTTTGTGTTTATGAATCAATGAAATGCATACAAAAATATAAATAATAAACTGCGCCCAGTTCAAAACGCAATTTCTGTCAGAGACGAAATGGTTGAGCCGACGGGATTTGGATGAAGGGTTTGGATTATTCAGTTTTCCATCCCAAAAGACCGTTCCCTTCTTTGCTGAAAACAACGCCCACCTTGAACATTGACTTTTCAGCGGAAGCGAACCGTGTCGGATATCCTTTTTCCTCGATCTGATTCAACGCCTCGGTCAAGGCATTTTCTTTCAGGGCCAGAATCCGTTTTTCATAATCCCCGTCGCCTTCATTTTTGTTTTTGCCGTCATCAATCGCCTTAAGCTCAAAAATGAAAACACTTTTCCTTGTCTGCAGGACTATGTCGGCACGTCCGTTTATCCCCTGAAGTTCGCTGGCCATCTGGAAACCTGTCAAACGGAGCATCACATGGACGATCGTCTGGTAATAATTTTCTATCATCGACTTCTGCAGCGCCGTTGGAACGTCCGAGACAATCGATTTCATCAAAAGCATAAGTTTTTCAATGTTCTCTTCTCGCAGGGACTGTCGGATTTTTTCTGTGGTCAAGCCTAAATCATCTTCCAACAAATTTGAGAACTGTGGCAAGAGGCACGCAAGAAACCCCTTCTCAACTTCACGATTTGGAAAGAACAAATTGTAGAGTTCGCTTTCTGAATCATAATCTTTTATCGTCAAATAGCCACTTTGATAGAGCAGCGGCAACAATTTGTGGGTCTCCGGGTCATAAGTTTTGAACGATTCCACAGAAACTTTCTTTTCCCCATCGACCAATGACATAAAATCTTCCGGAGTGTTTTTCATGGTCTTTATAAGAATCGTCGGTGTCCCACTTTCAAACCAGTAACTTCCTAAATCAAGTTCTTTTAATGCACGAATCAAGCTGAACGGGTTGTAAACTCCAGTTGAGTTTTTTGCAAAATGATAGCCGTCATAATGTTGCTTTAACTGGAGCAAAGTTTCCTCGTAGGTGATTTCCTTTTCTTCCGCAAAATCTTTTATACATTCATCAAAATTGTTTTTGATTTCATCTTCCGTAATCCCACAAATGCAGGCGTATTTTTTCATCATCGAAATGTCTTCCAGCTGATTCAGGCCGCTGAAAATATTGACGTGGCTGATTTTTGTGATCCCGGTGAGGAAGACGAAATGGAGGTAATGGTCCAGCTCCTTCAACGGACTGTAGAAATCCCTCAAGATTGAATGGTTGTGGGACTCAAGGTTCGTGTACATCGCGTCGAGGATGGGCTTGTCGTACTCGTCTATCAAGACCACGGCCTGCAGACCCGTTTTTTCGTTTGCTGATTTTATGATTCTTTCCAGGCGGACAGAAAAGCTTGTCCCTTCATCGACCTTTACGCCATACTGTGCTTCATAATTCGACAGGATTTCATTCAGGCAGATTTCCAGATTGTTTTCAATCTCAAAGTTCGCCCTTGCGAAACTGATTTTGATGACCGGATACGAAAGCCATTCAGTTTCCTTGTCGTAGATGTAGAGACCTTCGAAAAGTTCCTTCTGTCCTGAGAAATACGCTTCCATTGTCGTAATCAGGAGGCTTTTTCCAAACCGGCGTGGTCGGCTCAAGAAATAAACTTTTCCTGATTCCTTAAGGTCGTAGATGAATTTCGTCTTATCGACATAAGCATAGTTTTCTTTTCTTAGATTATAAAAATCCTGCACGCCGACCGGTAATTTCATTTCTGACCTCCAAAAATCTTCAAGCGAACCGCGCAAACAAAACAACTTTCTTCCATATCAGTGTAGTTATAAATTGGAAAAGCGTCAATTCATTTTGTGTCGGGGATGGATAACTCACGCCTGATTCAAAATGCAATTTTTAGTACAGGTGGAAAATGGGATTTGAATGAAATCGCTAAAATGACAATTATCAAGAAATGGAACTCCGATGAACGAAAAAATGAGTCTTATTTTGCAAGAACTGCATTTTTTTCAAATCATATGCAATTGTATTTTCTTTTTTTTTGCCTGAGATTTTTAAACTCTATTTCCATCAACATATTAATTGTTTAAGAATTTCAGTATCATTTTTATTTTAATGAGTTCGGTTTACACGATATCTATGCAATGTTGAAATAGGCTTAATTTAGATTGAATAAAAGTGATAGGATATGCACAAAAGATTGTACCATCTTTTGACTGAGATATCCAGCGGTGGATTGTTATTTCCCCGACCCAAAGCTCGACCGCAACCGAACGGACACTCCTTTTCTCAGGTGGCAGAACTTTCCTTAGAACAGCCTTCTTAAATGTTGCATTTCACATAGAAGCATCTCCATCAGGCGACATCTATCTTGACACAGAGAGAGGAGAGGGGTTGTTTTCAAGCATAGGATATTTTTCAGCTACAAAAATTCAACAGTTTACTTTCGAAAAATGCAGCATCGTTCTTCTCGGCCATTGTCTATTCCTTTTTGTAAGTTTGATTAGCAACATTCTGAAATCTTCAATGACCTATTTTTCTATACCCAAATTGTGTACTTTACTGTACACTATTCTTGAATTGAATTTTACACTGTTATTCTAATCTAACTCTGAGGGAATTTTTAAAGAAAATTTATGCAGTA
>JAZUEV010000212.1:0-2161 GCA_045640345.1 Treponema sp. | reverse complement strand
GTCAAAACTTTTCCGGCAACCAATCCTGCAAAGTGAGCCATATCAACCATCAATACTGCTCCACACTTGTCTGCAATCTCACGGAAACGGCGGAAATTAATCTTTCTTGGATAAGCACTGAATCCTGTCAACAAAATCAATGGCTTAACTTCCATTGCCTGCTTTTCGATTGCGTCGTAATCCAAAAGACCAGTTTCCTTGCTGACTCCATAAGGATGGCTTTCAAACATACGGGCAGAAACATTCATTCTGTAACCGTGGGTCAAGTGTCCACCACAAGAATAGTCCAATCCCATGAGCTTCTGGTTTCCAAAACGCTTTCTCAAATCATCAAACTGCTCGTCTGTCAATTCACCCAAAGACTTAACACCCAATTCCTCAAGAGTTGGAGTTTCAACCTTCTTTGAAAGGATAGCCCAGTAAGCAACCAAGTTTGTATCTGCACCAGAGTGTGGCTGAACATAAGCATAATCAGCACCAAAAAGAGCTTCTGCTTCACGGGCAGCGGTATTTTCAACGGCATCAATATTTACACATCCACCATAATAGCGATGCTCTGGATAACCTTCAGCATATTTGTCGGTCAAAAGATTTCCCATAGCGGCCTGGACATTCAGTGAACAATAGTTTTCTGAAGCAACCAATTTCAAGTGGCTTCTCTGATTTTCCAGCTCATTAACAACAGATGCAGCAATATCAGGACCAACCTGGGCAACCTGCTGAAGATTTGCAACATAAGCACACATTGCGGCAGATGGCTTTCCACCACAAGATGCCAAATAATTTTCCAAAGGTGAAGACATAATTTCCCCCAAACACGGATTTTGATACTATTCATAGTACATTAAATAGAAACTTTTTTCAATTGAGTATTTTGTGTATCATATATTTCCGCAAACTGAACCTGTGTTACCTATACATCTTTTTCAGAGAAACGAACAATTCCATTCATTTTGCTTCCACAACAACAATTCTTCATCTGTCAAACCGTAAAGCTGGTATACAAGATGGTTTATTTTTTTGTCTGTGAAATCTATTTGCTGCTTTAAGTCTAAAAAAACTTTACAAATCATCAACACAAACAACATTTACTTCCACAACTTGCTTTAACTGAACATCATTAGTCAGAAAAATATCACAGTTGAAATAAATGCTTGTTGCAAGATGAATAGAATCCATTCCTTTTACACCTTTGTATTTTGCTCGGATTTCCGCTGCCTTTTTAGTGATTGTTCTATTTGGTTCTACAATTTGAAAATTGAAATCTTGCAGAAAAGTTTCATAAGCTTCTATTTTCGCAAAATTTTGCATTCTGAAGGGAAAAACAAGATATTCTGTATCTGTGATGGAAGAAGTAAGAAAATGATTATCTTCATCTTGATGATTCAAAATAAAACCTACAACTTTATCAGAAAAAGGTTTTTCATCATCAAGGAAGTAAATGAGCGGAGTCGTGTCAAAATAAATCTTGCTCATTAATCTGCCCTCAATTGTCTTATATAATCAACTGTGGAAATACCATCAGGAACAGATTTACCTCCTTTCATATAAGAACGAATTTCCTCAAGAGTCTTCTTTTGTTTTTTCGGAACAAATTCATCAAGCAATGTGATGATAACTTTCTGATTCTGTTTAACCAAAACATTGTCTTCAAGAACATAGTTATTTCCGTCAAAATAAGCGTTCACTGCTATCATAATTCGCCTCCACCTCATATATTATACCATCACTTCGATTTTTATTCATCTACTTTTTTCTCAAAACCTAAGCTTCCACAACAACGATTTCTTCATCTGTCAAACCGTAAAGCTGGTATACAAGCTGGTTTATTTTTTTGTCTGTGAAATCTATTTGCACTTGATTTTTATCTAAAAAAACTTATATTAGAAAACTTATATTAGAAAACTTTTTAAAATTGCAATTTTTAGAGATAACTTTGAAAATACGTATAAGACCTTGGAAGGTGAAAGTAGGCTCCATGTCTTGCGTCTTATAGAGAACCTAAACTCCACTTACCCTTTGTCAATCCTTCATACACTCCAAACAATCGACAACATAACTTGAACAATTGTACAAATTCGCCGATAATATGGTCATGCTTTTTTTAGCATACGCACTTAATGACTGACGGCTGCTTCCCGAACTCGAAACTTCGATAAGG
>JAZUEV010000211.1:0-1928 GCA_045640345.1 Treponema sp. | reverse complement strand
AGTTTCTAGTCCTAAAATTACAAGGCTAAAAACATCGTATTTTCAAAGTTACCTTTAAAGATTGCAATTTTTAGAGGTTCCAATAAAAAATCCCGCTGACAAATTCCATTACGGAAAAAAATGCCGGCGGGGTTTTATCATTTTTATTCAGGAGTGCCCTTTTTGTTTTTTAAGGAATCTGGAATTATGAAATTCTGCAAAATTTTGTTATGCTCTCTCATGGCGCTCTGTTTTGCTTCCTGCGTGTCATCCCCTCAAAAAAATAATGTCGGGAAAGAACTTGCAGAAAATGACAGTCCCGAGGACTGGACGGCCATAGATTCAATCAAAGACCTTAACGGAATTTGGGTAAGCGGTGAATGTTCGTATGTTTATCCATTTTTATATGGCAATAAAAGATATATAAAAGTCACTGCGGCATGGACCGACGACACTTTTCTTTGGGAAGGATTTTCAAAGATATTGGGTCTAAGTTTGGACGAGCTTTGGGAAAAAAGGTTTGCCTATTTGGAACGCATATATGGATTGGACAGAATGTTTTTGTCCGATGAATATGGCAGCGAGATGGGAAAAAAATTGGAAAGGACTTTTGATGACAAAATAAGGTCCCAAAATCAGTATCTGATAGCAGAAAAAATTTTAATTGAGAACAAAGATTTTTTTCTTATGAACAAGGATGGAACTAAGCTTATTGGAAACAGGAAAAGTCCCTTAAATCTGTTTTCGCGCTTAGGTGAAATATACTCGGATGGTTCTATTTATGAAAGGATGCAAAATGTTTGGTAAAAAGATAAAACTGAATTTTTTGTTGATGATTTTTGTGATTGGACTATGTTCCGCACAGGAATTTGGTCTTGTTCTGTCAGGCGGTGGAGGAAAAGGGGCTTACGAAGTAGGCGTATGGAAAGCGTTGAACGAATATGGCGTAGCCCAAAGGATAACGGTCATTTCAGGTTCATCTGTCGGTGGCTTAAATGGAGCGCTTTTTGCTTGTGAAAATATTGATACGATTGAACATATATGGAAGAATATTGTTCCGCATAAACTTACGATGGATAAATCATCCAAGGAGGTGTTGATTTCTCAGGACGGTCTTTCAGATATAATCGATTCTTTACATTTATCCACGCTTTATAAAAAAACGACACCTGTTGTATCTGTTTCGACAGTGAGGGACAGGTTTGTTCTTTTGAAATCCATTTTTTCAAGTCCCGGTGATTATGTCCACAACTTTGTTTTGAACGATGAATATGATGACCAGGAGAGAAAAAAGATTCTTCTTGCAACGAGCGCTGTTCCTCTTATCTGTGATTCCATAAAACTAAGGGACGGATATTATTACATGGACGGAGGTTCGGAATTCATGGGAGGCGACAATATGCCTATTGCCCCAATCTTTGAGCATGGCAAAAACATTTCCACCGTGATTGTGGTTTACCTGGATGACAGTCCCGACAGAAGAATCAACAAAATCGATTACGATAAAAAATGTAAAATCATAGAAATCATACCGACTATAAAGATTTCTCAATTTTTGGTTGAGGGGGCACTGAATTTTACTTACGAACGAATATCTTTATTGATCGACCAGGGATATGAAGATACCTGCAGGATTTTAGATATGTTGGGATACAGTCCTGTTTCAGCTTATTGGTTTGAAGATATGGGGACCTCCAAAAATTGATTTTTTTAGAGATGCCTATGTCATTAGGGGATTTCTAAGGATGACTGAATGTGTTCGACCAAAAACCTTTAATCCTTAATTGACCATAGTCATTAAAAGAGGTATTATAAAGATGCAATAATTACACTTTTTATGTGAAATTTTGCGGAATATTTTATTAAGGGGAATCAAGAATAATGCCGTATTCTGAACCAACCGATTTGGCTGTTGTAGCATGTCCAGGTGGAGAGTCCTTCGCAAATGA
>JAZUEV010000210.1:0-2951 GCA_045640345.1 Treponema sp. | reverse complement strand
TACCAGGATTTGCTTAGAATATCTGTCGCCTCTGCAGGTAACGACCATCGTTTGGGTGGAATGGAAGCGCCTCCAGCAATCATCTCGATTTTTATGGGCGAAGAACTTCAGGCTGTCCTTGAGTCAATCAAAAACGGAACCCACTACGACGATGTTTCAAAAAAGAAGATGACTTTGGGAGTTGATGTTCTGCCTCCGATTCCAAAGGATTCCACCGACCGAAACAGAACAAGTCCTTTTGCTTTTACTGGCAACCGATTTGAATTCCGTTCAGTTGGTTCATCTTTGTCCGTGTCTGGTCCGAACACTGTTTTGAATGGAATTGTTGCATATACTCTAAAATCTTTTGCCGATGAACTTGAAAAGGCCGACAATTTTGATGATGCTCTACAGACTTTGGTTAAGCGTGAACTTGACAAGCACTGGAATATTATTTTCAACGGCAACGGCTATGATAGCAGTTGGTTGGTTGAAGCAGATAAAAGGGGACTTTTAAATTTGAAGGACCTTCCTTCCGCCGTGGAGCATTATCTTGATGAAAAAAATATAAAGATGTTCACTGATTTGGGGATCTATACCCAGACAGAATTGGAAAGCCACTATGAAATCAAGTTGGAAAAATATTGCCAGGTGCTGAACATTGAAGTGCAGACCATGTTGGAAATGGTGAACAAGGATATCCTTCCAGCTGCATTTAAATATATTCAGAATGTGAGCAAGACTGTTATTGATTTGCGTACTGTTCTTCCAAGTTCAAAATGTTCCGCCGAAATTGATTTGCTCCAGAAATTGGATGGATTGGTCAACGGTCTTTCTGAAAAAGCTGTGATACTGAACCGCATACATTTGGATGCAAAAAATCAGTCCACAAAGATGGATATGGCAAAAGCCTACGCCAATTCTGTTTTACCAGCCATGGCAGAGACAAGAGCTGTGGCCGACCAGATTGAAGTGCTTTTGGGTGAGGATTACAAACCGTTCCCAAGCTACGAAGATTTGTTGTTCAGCGTGTAAAAAAAATAGGGGATGTACCTGGGTTTAAGATTTGGGTGCATCCCTTTTTGTTGAAATTTTGTGTTTTGAATCTTTAAACTTAACAGTCCAACATTGGTAGAAGGAGGCTGCTGAAAAAGTCCATTTTGTCATGCTGAATTTATTTCAGCATCCCACAAACAAGAGTCGTAAAATGGACAAGCGATTCTTGACAATCTTTTTATGTTTCGGCTATATTGGAGTGTGACTACAAAATAGTCGGAGGTCGTAGGTATTTGGAGCGTCAAATTTTTTCAGTTGTTGAACGAATGTTGGAACAGTTTAAGGTGATTCTCATTACCGGGTCCAGACAGGTGGGAAAATCGACAATGCTAAAGGAAAAACTTCTTCCGAAATATGATTATGTTGTCCTTGATGATTTTTTTGAATTGGACTTGGCAAAAAACGATCCGTCCCTTTTTATTAAGAACCACAAAATCCCTTTGATTGTGGATGAAGTTCAGCGGGTGCCGGAATTGTTTTTGCAGTTGAAATATATTGTGGACCAATCGCAGGACAAAGGAAAAATCATTTTGACTGGCTCCCAATCTTATAAACTTTTGAAAAATGTCAACGATTCTTTGGTGGGCAGAGTTTGTATTGTTGATATGTCCTCCTTATCCATGAGGGAAAAATTTTTGCTCAATTTTAATTCTCCATTTTTGCCTGTGGAGGAGTATATTGAATCCCGTCATCTGGAGTTGAAAAAATATGACGATTTGTGGAAACATATTCAGCGTGGTGGAATGCCAGAACTTTATGATGAAAATATTGAATGGGAATCTTTTTATCGTTCGTATGTAAGGACCTACCTTGAGCGTGATGTGGCGGAAATTATTAATGTCAAAAATCTTTTGAAGTTCAACAATTTTATGAAATGTCTTGCCGCTCGTGTTGGTGAACTGGTTAATTCGGATGCGATTGCAAGGGATGTGGGAGTAACTGTAAAAACCATTCAGGAGTGGACCAGTATTCTTGAATCATCTGGTGTAATCTGTTTGCTTCGTCCTTATGAAAACAACATAACGAACAGAACTGTAAAAACTCCCAAGGTTTATTTTATGGATACGGGTCTTGTTTGCTATTTGGTTGGATGGACTTCGCCGCAGGTTGCAATGAATGGAGCCATGAGTGGTTCCCTGTTTGAAAATTTTGTGATAAGCGAAATCATAAAATCATATTACAATTCAGGACATGATACACAGAATCTTTATTTCTACAGGGACAAAGACAAAAAGGAAATTGATTTGGTGATAGAGAAGGACGGAATTTTATATCCTATTGAAATTAAAAAAACTTCCAGACCGTCAAAAGATATGGCTCAACATTTTCCAGTGCTGGACAAAATCCATGGAAAAAAAGTTGGAGCTGGATGCATAATCTGTCAATGTGAACGAAAAATGTATTTGACTGAAAATCTTCTGTCCCTACCTATTGAGTATATTTAAAATCAACAGTCCCCAAACAAGCATCTCTTGAAAATAAAAGTCCATGGTGGTTGGAAAAAAATCTGTGGTGGTTGAAAATAAAAATCCGTGGTGGTTGAGTGAAAATCCGTGGAGGTTGAAAATAAAAGTCCGTGGTGGTCTGGAAAAAATCCGTGGTGGTTGAAAATAAAAATTCGTGGTGGTTGAAAATAAAAATCTGTGGTGGTTGAGCTGGTCGAAACTACCACAAAAATAACAGTCGGTCTATTGTTCAAAGAGATCCCGAAATAAATTCGGGATGACGGTTTTTATCAAAACTTGTTAGCAATAGCAACCAAATGTTGCGACAGGTTGCGACTTTCAGCATCTAAAAAATCAACAGTCGCCCAAATATGTATTTGGAATAAACAAACGGATTTGTTCGCATCTAACGATGCACACGGAATATTTTTAAGTCCCAAAAACCAACAACCAGTGAAGGTCGTTAGACCT
>JAZUEV010000209.1:0-2612 GCA_045640345.1 Treponema sp. | reverse complement strand
GAATTTGTTGCAAAGGATTTGAAAGACGCAATAAAAAAATAGAGTTTCTAAAAATTTGGAGAATGAAAAATGAATGAACTTGAAATTGCAAAAGAATTTTTTATGAAAGATAAATATGCTATGGTCACCACAGGAATTGATATTCTGGAAATTGGAGATTATTATGCCAAGACTGTTCTTGAAATTTCTGATAAAATTTTGAATGGCGTTGGCAAAGTTATGGGTGGTGCGATTTTTACTTTGGCAGATTTTACTTTCGCGGTAAGTTCAAATCGACTTAATGAAAAAGGTGAGGTCATAGAACAGGCTGTCACATCCACAAGTTCAATTACATATTTAAATGCCAGCAAGGGGACAAAACTTTTTGCCAAAAGCCGTCTGATTAAAAATGGGGCACGGACTTGTTGTTATGAAATTTCTATCACCGATGATTTGGGTAATCAAGTTGCGGTGGTTGTGACAAACGGAATAAAAATTTAATAAATGGGAATCTCTAAGAATTGCGATTTGCAAAGATGACCATATCACTTGCTTAAATAAAACTTGACACTTTTGAAAAGTAAGGTTACTATTTATAGTAACTAGAGAAAACCATGAGAATCAATTTAAAAATTTTTGTGGTCCAATTTTAAGTCGAGGAAAAAATGAAGTTAACAGAAAAACAGTTGGAGCAAGTGAGAGCTCAAATAAAAAGAGTTAAAGAATTTGGAAATCCATTTTATACGGAACGATTTAAGGATGTAAATCCAGAAGATATTAAGACGCAGGAAGATTTTGAAAAACTTGTTCCTTTTTGTACCAAGCAGGATTTGAGGGACGCTTATCCATTGGGATTGGCAACTGTTCCTGAAGACGATATTATTCGAATCCATTCATCAAGTGGTACGACCGGTGCTCCAGTTATTGTTCCATATACACAGAAAGATGTGGATGATTGGGCAATTATGTTCGCTCGTTGTTATGAACTTGCTGGAATTACCAAAAAAGATAGAATACAGATAACTCCAGGTTACGGACTTTGGACTGCAGGAATTGGTTTTCAGGCTGGTTGTGAAAAACTTGGTGCGATGGCTATTCCTATGGGACCTGGTAATACAGAAAAACAGTTGCAGATGATGCAGGATTTGAAATCAACTGTAATTTGTGCCACATCTTCTTATGCTCTTCTTTTGGCTGAACAGGTTGAAGCTCGTGGTATTGGAAAAAATATCAAACTCAAAAAAGGTGTAATTGGTTCTGAACGTTGGGGCGAAAAAATGAGAAATCGTATCCAGCAGATTTTGGGAATTGAGCTTTACGATATTTATGGTTTGACAGAATGTTATGGACCTGGAATTGGAATCAACTGTGATAAGTCGGACGCAGGTATGCATATTTTTGATGACTATATCTATGTTGAGATTTTGGATCCACAGACAGGTTTGCCAGTTCCTGATGGAGAAATCGGAGAAATCACTTTGACTACTTTGGTTAAAGAGGGCGCTCCTTTGTTCCGTTTCCGCACTCACGATTTGGCATCTTTTGTTACTGAAAAATGTCCATGTGGTAGAAGCTATCCAAGAATTTCTCAAATCATGGGTCGAAGTGATGACATGGTTAAAGTGAAGGGTAATATTATTTTCCCAAGTACTTTGGAAGATGTTATTAAATCTGTTCCAGGAACTTCTAGTGAATATCGCGCTGTGATTGAGCATGAAGATGGCAAAGACAAGATGACGGTTTTTGTTGAAGTTGAGATGGGTGTGGATAGAGCTGAGGTTGAATTGGGAATCAAATATGTTTTCAAGCAGAAGTACAACATGACTCCTGAAGTGGAAGTTGTTGGAATTGGAGAATTGCCTCGCAGCGAAAAAAAGACGAAGCGCATTGAGGACAAGAGATTTAACTGATTTTTTGTAAATAAAAAAGCCTGAAATGTTTGTCGGTTTTGTTGACTGTTTTTTTAACAAAATCCACTCCCGCTGGGTTCTGCCCCAAAAAGCAAGACTTGTCGCTATGCTCCTGCGTAATGCTTTTTGTTTCAGCCCCCGGCTCCGTGGATTTTGAAAACCAGATTCAATGAAGCGACTTTTGTTTCGGGCTTTTGTTATTTTAAACTTGGTTAATAAAAAATCTCTTGTTCCAGAAATGCTGGAGGTGGAGGGGGATGGGTCGATGTGTGCAGGGACTGTTTTTCTTAACAAAATCCATTTCCGATGGGTCGTGTCCGAAAAGCAGGTCTTGTCGCCATGCTCCTGCGTAATACTTTTTGTTTCAGTCCCCGGCTCCGTGGATTTTGAAAACCAGATTCAATGAAGCGACTTTTGTTTCGGGCTTTTGTTATTTTAAACTTAGTTAATAAAAAATCTCTTGTTCCAGAAATGCTGGAGGTGGATTTTCATATTAACTTTTGTTTTTGAGATTTCTCCACGCAGCTTTGCTTTGGTCGAAATGACTGTTTACGAATTTTTATTTGGTTGGTGATAAAAAAAGACCGATTGATTATTGCTACGAAACTTATTTGTGGATTGGTTGGTGATAGCGTGAGTCCGATTAATCATAGCCACAAAACTCATAGGGCTGCGATTTAAACTAACGACCGGTAGTTATTTTTGGCCACCTACTAGTGTCAT
>JAZUEV010000208.1:0-3019 GCA_045640345.1 Treponema sp. | reverse complement strand
TTCTGGGAGCTGAAAAAATTTCTCCAATTGATTTTTTTAAAAACGATGCAGATGAATTCGACCGAATAATTGTTCTTGAACTTAGGCTTCCACGAATTATATTGAGCATTTTATGCGGAGCACTTCTTGGTGGCAGTGGGGCAGTTCTCCAAGGATTTTTCAGAAACCCTTTGGCAGATTCAGGCATATTGGGCATTTCTTCTGGAGCAAGTTTTGGAGCAATTCTTTGTGGACTTTTTCCTTTAGCAAATTTTTCATTCAAATTTTTTTCTCCTGTTTCTTTATTTGCTTTTATCGGTGGACTAGTTTCAGGGCTTCTTATTTTTTTAATTTCATTATTTTTTAGGAAAGCTTCATCGGTTACAATTCTTCTTTTGGGAACCGTGATTGGAACTTTTTTTTCATCCCTCACATCCATAACAATTTTATTGAGAGAAAAAGATTTACATTCTATTTACGCATGGACGATGGGAAGTTTCAACGGTAAAACTTGGGAAGATGTTTTTTTTATTGTCCCAATTGCGATTGTTTCTTTTTTACTTTTGTTTGTCTCTTCCACATTTTTGGATATTCTTGGTGGTGGAGAAAATTCTGCAAAATCTTTGGGATTGGATATCAAGAAAGCAAAAATATTGATTTTGATTTCAAGCAGTCTTGCAACATCATCCGCCGTTTGTGCCAGTGGAATAATTTCTTTTATCGGACTGATTGCACCACATTTAATGAGAAGTTTTTTTGGACCAAAGCATAAGACTCTTGTTCCTCAAAGCATGATTTGTGGAGCGATTCTTCTTTTGTCATCAGATTTATTGGCAAGAACTGTTGCTTCTCCAACAGAAATTCCAATTGGAATTATTACATCTCTTATTGGTATTCCATTTTTTATTTTTGTTCTTAAGAAGGAAAACTATGTTCAAGGTTGAAAATCTATCTGCTTTTTATGACAAAAAAAGAGTTCTAAACAATGTGTCCTTCGAGCTAAAAGAGAATTGCATAACTGCCTTATGTGGATTAAACGGTAGCGGAAAATCTACATTGCTTTCTATCATGTCCGGAATTGTTTCACGGAACTTGACATTTGATGGTAAAATTTTACTAAACGAAAATTCTTTGTTAAAAATGGGCACAAAAGAAATTGCAAAAAATATTTCTTATCTAATACAAAATGAATATTCTGTGTGGGACAAAACTGTAGAAGATTTAATTTTTGAAGGAAGATTCGTTCATAAAAAATGGTACCAGGATGCAACAAAAAATCCAATGGACAGACAAACTGTTACCAATGCAATGGAGACTCTTTCAATCAGCCATCTAAAGAACAGAACCATTTCAACTCTTTCTGGCGGAGAATTTCAGAAAGCTAGAATTGCGAGATGTCTTGCACAAGAAACTAAATATATTTTTCTTGACGAGCCTCTTTCTTCAATCGATTTTTCTTATCAAAAAGAATTCATGCTTACATTGAAAAATCTTTGCAATAAAAACAAAACCATTTGTCTTTCAATCCACGATTTGAATTTGGCATTCCAATTTGCCGACCAAATAATTCTTATAAAAAGGGATGGGGAATTATTTCAAGGTCCTGCTCAAGATATAGCCTCCAAAGAATTTTTGTCCCAGGCGTATAACAAAAATTTTGATATATTCAACCATCCCATTACGCAAAAAAGACAAATCTGGTAATTAGAAAATCGTTGAATTTTAATACATCTGAAAGTCTCTAAAATTTGTAATTTTTAGAAATGCCCATCTTATTCCGTCAAATATTTTATCATTAGACAGGCGTTCACAAGATTTAAAAGTTGTTTTTCTTTTTCAATCCTTTGATTGCACCAATCAATTTTTGCAGAAAGAACATCAGTCTCCGAACCATATCCTGTGGAATAAAGAAGTTCCTGCTGCTTGATTTTTGATAAAGCAGAATCAATTTTTATATCCTGATATTCAACTTTAATTGAGCTTACTTCCGCAGTGTTCAATTGAGAATCTATCGTCTTTTTTATTTTACCTTGCGCATCCAGGACATTTATTTCGGCAGTTTTTATTTCACTGTTTTTTCTTGCAATGTCATTCAGTTTTTTTCCACCATCCCAGACTGTGGTTTGAATTCCCAAAGTCAAATTAAGCGAATAATCGTCTTTATCTTTCCATCCTTCCTGAATAAAAGGAAATTTAAATCCAGCGTAGCCAAGATCAACTTTAAGAGCGATATCCGGCTTCCAGTAAATAAATCCTTCAGCAATTTTTTCTGCAATTTTGCTGACTTCCACAAGCTGATTTAGGATTTTCATATTTCCATGACTTGGAGATAAAGCTTTATTTTCAATTTCAATTTTTCCAATTTCGAGAATTGATATTATTTCTTTTTCATCAATAGATAAATCCAGATTTTCAAGGGAAAGATTTTCAAGACCCACCATTCTGCCAAGTTCAATCAACTGAGTATTTATCTGGTCATTTAAATCAAGTCTGGCAATTTCCAGTTCCTTAATCTTCAGTTTTGCTTCCAGAACATCCTGCTTTAAAAGCATACCTGTTTTTTCTGATATTTCGCTATAGGATATCATTTTGTCTGCAAAAACTTTTTCTTCATCAATTATTGCATTTATTTTTTTTAAATAATAAAGACTGGCAAGACGGATTTTCAATTCCGATTCCATCTGACCAATCTGATTTTCAAGCTGCGACAATTTGATCTCAGAAATTTCTTCATACAATTTAATTGCATTTTTTATTTTTCCCCACGTAAAAATAGGTTGGGTCAATGAAAGGGAAAAATTGTAAAGAGTTCTGTCCATGCCATCATATAAGACAATTTCTTCTCCAGAAGGTATATCCCAACCAGACGGCAAGTTGTCAAAATTTAAAATATCATCGCTATTAATCGAGATTTTTCCAATGGGAGGATTGACCATAAAAATACCTGCAACCTGCAAATCTATTGATGGCCACAAACCTGCTTTTGCGTCCTTGACATCCAGAACTGCTCGATTATATTCTTAAGTCGGATCGTAGCCAT
>JAZUEV010000207.1:0-5587 GCA_045640345.1 Treponema sp. | reverse complement strand
CCCCTGGGCTTTACACCACCCTATGCTTAGAATTTCGGACTTCCAGAGTTTGACTTTAGATTTTTTTATATAAATTTATTGAATTTTGAGGAATTTTTTGAAATTTATTACGGCGATTATTGAATTTTGACAGTCTAGTGTCGATTTTTGATTTTAACACCAACCAACACTATATGTAGTGGACAGGGGTAATGCAGCCACCATGGCTGCATTTAGCTTCGGTGTTGAAACTTCTGCAAGAGTAAAGGCTGAAGGAAGTTTGCTGAATGTAACAAAGGAAGGAAAGGCAGACGCTGAAGTAACAGCTCTTTCAATGGGTAACCCAGCTTTGGGACACTACGATTGGGGACAGACTGGATTTGAATTCAATGTGTCTGGAGAAAAGGCAGGTGCTTCTATCCGTATCCATGGAACAGGTGATGAAGTTTATATTGGCCACATGCATGATACTGACTGGGTAGGCGGTATGAATGGTCTCGGACCAGTAGCTTGGCTTAAGGATGCTGGTGTTTGGGTAAAGCCAATCGACATGATCAAGTTGAACCTTGGTTCAGTTTGGTTCGCTCTTGACACAGAGCAGATTGACTGGTCTCAGGTAACAGACTTTGGTGGTACAGGTTACGGATTGGAAATCACTCCAATGTCAGGTCTCACATTCAATGTTGGTCTTGTTGATGCAACTTGGGGTTGTTAAGGACGGAATCATTGGTGGAACAGGTTTGAAGGCTGCTTACTCTGCTGACTTTGGAACAATCTCTGCTTTGTTCAGCTACACAGGAAAGGAAGATAGCAAAGCTGATTTGAAGTTTGGTCTTGGATACAGCGGAAGCGCTGGAGCACTCAGCTACTGGGTAGACGCATTCGGTTTTGTTGACACAGCAAAAGATGCTGCATTCACAAACTTGAAGGCTGCTGCATTTGTTGCATACAACGCTGGTTCATTCGGTGTAAAGGCTTATGTTCCATTCGGAATGGCATTTGCTAAGGATGCAGATCCAGTTGCAAGCTTGGGAGCAAAACTTAAGTTGACATACAGTTTCGGTGGTCCAGAAGCTTACTTGGTTGTAAAGTCTGATGACTTCTTGGCTAAGAGCATTTCAGTTTCTGTAAAGCCTGGTATCACATACAGCATCGGTGAAGCATCTTGCGAATGTGCTGTTGACATGGGATTTGGAAAGGACAAGTTTACACTTGCTGTTCCAGTTAGCTTCTCAGTTAGCCTCTAATTCATAACTTGAATTAACCACAAAGGACATCGGTTTTTAATCGGTGTCCTTTTTTTTTTGTATGAAAAAAAGCGTCTCAAGAATTGACAGTTTGATTCTCTCAATAAAAAAAGGTGTGCTGATTTTTCAACCAACACACCCTTTAATAGTTCAAACTACTTTCGTAGCCAATTGATTAGAGGCTAACACCAAATGTAACTGGTACAGAGAAGTTGAACAAATCCTTTCCAACAACGAAGTCTGCTTCAACATTAACAGAGCATTCACCGATGCTGAAGTCAACACCTGGTCTGATGTCCATTGCGAAGTCAACAGAACCGTCGAATGCGATTGGTGCATAGCATTCTGTGTTTGTCAAGCGGATGTATGGAGTTGCTGCGCCCAAGCTGTAAGATGCCTTAACATCGAAGAGCAAGTATGATGGGTTATTAATTTCCACATTGTTTGTATCATATGGATCATCGTCTTTTGGTTCTGTCCAACCATAAACATGCTGGACTCTCTTTATTTTTTCTTCCCCCGTACGAATGACAACAGGTACAGATGCCTGCAATGTCAAAGCTCCAGTAGAATACTTGAAGTAGTTGTCGATTGCGATTCCACCAAAAGCGAAATCACCAACTGTAGTTCCATATTTCCATCCATAATCCGCTGACTGTACTGGTTCACCACCTTTAGCACCATCCCAAGCTGCGATTACATTAACGAAACCGTAGAATCCGCCGTTGCTATAATCAGCACCAACTTTCAACAATTTTGTTGCATCCTTTCCTTCATCGCGCCAAGAAACAGCTGCTGAAAGTCCGTCCATGATTGTGTACTTTGCGATAACTCCGTAAGCTCCGTAAGAATCCTTAGCGAACAAAGAATTTGCACCTGGTGCAATACCTGCGTTAATCCACAAGTTTCCAATGTTCAAGTCACAAGAAACACCCCATCCTTCAACAGAAGAATAACTGCTCCAGCGGTGATCCCAACCATTAGCATCACTAATGTTTGCACCAGCAGTTGCGTGCCACCAGTTAATCTGTTCTGCGTATGTTCCAACAGAAACATCACCAACAGTAATCTTCAACATATCGATTGGCTTGAACCAGATGCTTGCAGAACGAATGTTAAGAGCAGCGTCGCCACCTTCATACTTGTACCAACCCTGGAAATGGGCACCGGCCTTTTCACCACCGAAATCAAAAATTAAGGCATCGGTATCCTTCTGATCTGTTGCGGTCATCTTTGGTCCGGTGAAGTCTGTTCCATCGTATCCCATCAAGTCTGCACCGATTGTCAAGTGAGCTTTGACTTCTGATGCGAAGCTAAATGCAGCCATGGTGGCTGCAGATTGGGGATTGCAAAATTTTGGGATTATTTATATACTTTAAATACTAGTGTAGATACACACTTATTTAAAATGGAGTGGCTTATGGAAATTCAACGGACAACATATCTAAAAAAATTAATCGGCCGAAAGGAAAATGGACTTGTCAAAATCATTACAGGGGTCAGGCGCTGTGGGAAATCCTACCTGCTATTTGAACTTTATTACAAGTATCTGTTGTCCACCGGAATTTCTGATAGCAATATAATAAAAATTTCATTGGACATGAGCAGTTTTGCAAAGCAGAGAAATCCTATCGAACTTTCAAATTATATCGAAGAAAAAATAGATGATAGTAATCAATTTTACGTTTTTATTGATGAAATTCAGTTTTGTAAAAAAATTCCCAATCCGAATTTGGAAGGCGAGTTCATAACTTTTTATGATGTGCTGAACGAACTGCTGCATAAAAGAAATTTGGACATATACATTACTGGCAGCAACTCAAAAATGCTTTCCACTGATATTTTGACGGAATTTCGAGGTCGAGGGGATGAAATCAGGATACACCCTCTTTCGTTCAAGGAATTCTATACGGCAAAAGGTGGTGATAAAAATACGGCGCTTAATGAATATCTACTTTTTGGTGGATTGCCACTGATTTTGAATCGCCCCTCTATTGAATCAAAAATCTCGTATCTGAAACAGTTGTTCGAGGAAACCTACCTGAAAGATATTGTTGAACGAAAAAAAATCGAAAGGGAAGATGTCCTGTCCGATTTGACAAACTGTCTTTGTTCTGTGACGGGGTCTTTAACGAATATCCATAATCTGACAGGAACAATTAATTCTGTTTTTCACAGCAAGAAAGAAAATCAAATTACCGATCCCACCGTAAAAAATTATGTAGATTATTTGAAGGATGCTTTTTTGTTTAGCGAAGCAAAAAGGTACGATGTCCGTGGAAAAAAATATTTTGAATTTCAAAGTAAATTTTACTGCGTGGATTGTGGTCTCAGAAATGTTAGACTGAACATGCGGCAAAACGAAGAGTCTCATATCATGGAAAATGTTATCTACAATGATTTGATTCAAAGAGGATTTTCTGTAGATGTGGGAGTGGTGGAAAGTTTTACAAAAACGAATGGCAAGACAGAAAGAATCGTAAGGGAAATTGATTTTGTGGTGAACAATGGAAATAGTCAGTGCTATATACAGTCCGCCTTTGAAATGTCATCGACCGAAAAAATACAAACTGAACTGAAACCTTTTAGCATCGTGAATGATTCTTTTAAAAAAATTGTTGTCACAAGAAATGAACTGCTGCCTTGGTATGATGAAAACGGAATCTTTCATATTGGGCTTGTTGATTTTCTTTTAACTGAAGATTTTTTATTTTAAAAATATGTGTTTGTACACGAAAGTTTAAATTAATATTTTGCTTTGGTGTAAAAACTCATTGTAAGCTTTTATTTTTTTTCTCCTTTTTTTGATTTTCAAAAACATCAAAACTTTGGTCTGTTTTTTTATAATTTTTTGTTATATCGTGCATTTCTGAGCATATTTTTAACTTCTACGGAACATATATAAGGTAGGAGGCACAATGCAAAAAGATATTGCGGAAAAGACTTTGGAGGCCTACAACGATGTTTTCGCGGACATTGTCAACGGTCTCCTGTTCAACGGAAGGCAGGTGGTGGACGAGAACGACCTTGAGGACGCAGAGCCCAACAGCCATTACAAGATAGGGGACGGTCTCCACGAGCAGCGAAGGGACGTGGCCAAGTTCTGGAAAAACGGCAGGATTCAGCTGTGCCTTTTCGGCTTCGAGAACCAGACCAGGACCGACCCGCTCATGCCCCTGAGGGTAATAAACTATGACGGGGCAAACTACCGTTCCCAGATAGACATGGACAGGAAGCCCCATCCGGTGGTGACACTGGTTCTTTACTTCGGCGAGGCAAGGTGGGGCAGCAGGAACCTCAGGTCATGCCTTGAAATTCCCGACGAATTGAGCGATTATGTAAGTGACTACCGTATAAACGTGTTTGAGATCGCGTGGCTGGACCCCGAGAAGCTAAAGCTGTTCAGGAGCGACTTCAGGATAGTGGCTGACTTCTTCGTCCAGAAGAGGACCAACAGGTCATACACCCCGAACCAGGACACCATCCGCCATGTGGACGCGATACTGAAGACGATGGCGGCGTTGACCGGGGACAGAAGGTACGAGCAGGCGCAGAAGGGCTACCACGCCGGCAGAGGCAAGGAGGATGTGAGCATGTGCGAGGTTTTGGACAAATACATCAACGACGGGATCCAGATAGGCATAAAGCAAGGATATTCCAAAGGCATCAACCAGGGAATAAAACAAGGAATTAGCCAGGGGATCGCTCAGGGAGTGAGATCGACCGCAAAGAGATTTTTGAAGATGGGCATTGTCACCGACCAGCAAATCTCCCTGGCCACGGGACTTTCGCTTGAGGAGATACTGGAGCTAAAAAAGGAGCTGGAATCCGAGGACACCACCCTTTAGAGACAATTTAGCTGAAATGGATGACCAATTTTCAAATCAAAAGGTTTCGAAGAAAAGTTTGTTCTCACTTCGACAACAATGGTGGCCATAACAGTGTCAAATTATCGTAAAAACTTAGACAATAGGTGTAGCTTTCTACATAGCGAACGTTCGATTGCTGTCCAGATTGCTACAAATATTGCTAATACGATTATTTTCAACATACCAATTGCATTTAATAACAGACTCCAATTCATAACTTAAATTAATCACAAAGGATGTATATTGAAATTCTAAACCTCCCATAATCATCACAAACTAATTTTAATTAGCCGTTTTAGAAAACAAAGGGGTTTTTGATTTCTTATTAAAAAAAATGACCACGTTCCGCCTCTCACCTTCCAATCATGCAGAAAAAAACGATTTATACATTCCAAAAATCATAATATTTTGCATTTCTCAAAAAAAGTTAAAAAAATTTGTCAAATCAGGGCGATTTTTGAATTTTTATTGCACATATATAAGTGTGGACAT
>JAZUEV010000206.1:0-7156 GCA_045640345.1 Treponema sp. | reverse complement strand
ATTCGGAATGACGTTTATTTTTAACAGTCCTGTGCCGATTGAGCTTGTCGAAATCAAACATCCTATTTCAACAGTCCCATTTGGTTGATTTTGAGATTCCGAAATAAATTCGGAATGACAATTTTTTTATACTTTTTTTTTGTAAATGCTAAATATAATTTAAATTTTATTTGCTTATTTTTTAAGTATTGTGTATCTTATAGGTAACATATTTTAAAAATCAATTGATTTATTATGGAGGACTAAAATGTCAGATACAGAAAAAAAATATAACGTGGACAGCTTCAATTTGGACCACACAAAAGTTACAGCACCATTTGTTCGTGTTGCCGCAAAAAAAGTTGGAGAAAAGGGAGACTCAATCAGCAAGTTCGACATCCGTTTCTGCCAGCCAAATAAAGAATTTATGAGCACCGGAACAATCCACACTTTGGAACATTTGATTGCAGAATACATCCGTGATGAAATTCCTGGAGTTATTGATTTTAGTCCAATGGGTTGTCGCACTGGTTTTTATTTTACACTTTGGGGTGATTTGGAAGAAGCTTATATCGCCGAACATTTGTGCAATGTTTTGTCCAAGGTTGCCGTCTGGGATAAACCGATTCCTGCTACGACTGAAAAAGAATGTGGAAATTATAAGGACCACGATTTGGAAGGAGCAAAACTTTACGCAAAAAAATGGGTTGAAGGAATCCAATCAAAAGGTTGGAACTGTTATAAATAAAAAACATCTTGAAAAATTATTTTGAGATTTTCATAACATTGATCAATTAAAAATCGCTTAAAATTGGATGGAGTGGTTATGAATCTTTTGCAAAAGTTAAAAGAAACTCTTTCTTCCGTGCTACCGATTATGGGCATAGTTCTTTTGTTGGGACTGACAGTAGCTCCACTGGGAACTGTGACCATGGTTCGCTTTATCGTTGGAGGAATCCTTGTAATTTTTGGACTCACAATTTTTACTTGGGGCGTGGATATTGGAATCTTGCCTTTTGGTGAAAAATGTGGAGCCGCATTGACTTCTAAAAAAAATCTTTTTCTATTGTTGTCTTCAGCCTTGGTCATTGGATTCATGGTGACAATTGCAGAACCTGATGTCCAAGTTTTGGCGAATCAAATTAAGGGTGTTTCGTCTGCTGTAAACAAATGGTCCATGGTCATTATGATTGCAATCGGTGTTGGATTTTTTGTGATGATGGGACTTTTGCGAACAATCCTAAATTGGAAATTGCGATGGGTCTTGATTCTTTGTTACCTGGGACTTTTTGTGCTTGCATTTTTATCCCCTGCCGAATTTCAGGGTGTGGCTTTTGATGCAGGTGGAGCGACAACAGGACCTATGACAGTTCCATTTATCATGGCGCTTGGAATGGGTGTGTCTGCTGTTCGTTCTGAAAAAAAATCTTCTGAAGATTCTGACAGTTCATTTGGTTTAACTGGAATTGCGTCAATCGGTCCAATTGCGGCGGTGTGTGTTTATGGATTGATTTTAAACATGAATAAAAATCCTGCTGACACTATTGCTGAAACAATTGATGTTGATAATCTGTTGAATCTTGCAAAGACTTTTGATTTTTCGGAAAAAGCATTTGGTCTAGGAATATTTGTTCAACATTTGCCGGAAGTTATAAAAGAAGTGACACTTGCACTTTTACCTTTGGTCGGAATGTTTATTGTGTTTCAACTTTTTTTACTCAAGATGCCTCGTGGACAAGTCTCTCGTATTGTCATGGGATTTATTTATAGTTTTGTCGGTCTGGTGATTTTTTTATCGGGAGTCAACGGTGGATTTATGTCTGCCGGTGAAAGTCTTGGAAAAATCCTTGGTGCAAAAATAAGTCTTGGAATTGGTTGGAAAATATTTTTGTTGATTGTGGGACTTGTGTTTGGAGCAGTTGTGGTTTCCGCTGAACCTGCTGTTTGGGTTTTGACTGAACAAGTTGAATCTGCATCTGCTGGAAATATTCGACGAAATGTTTTGCTTGTAACTTTATCTGTTGGTGTGGCAATTTCAATTGGTCTTAGTATGTTGAGGATAATGTACAAATTCAGTTTGTGGTATATTTTGATTCCAGGATATGCACTTGCTTTGATTTTGACTTTTTTCTGTCCACCACTTTTCACAGGAATTGCATTTGATTCTGGAGGGGTTGCCAGTGGACCAATGACAAGCACATTTATTTTGTCTTTTGCACTTGGAACGTCGGTTGCTTGTGGTGGAGATGCAGTAAAAGATGCCTTTGGTGTTATCGCCTTGGTTGCCATGACCCCTTTGATTGCAATACAAGTTTTGGGAATTATCTACAAAATAAAAACCAAAAAACAGAAAGATATAAAATCGATTTCAGAGAGGTTGGAAAAATGACAAAGTTTGCACTTCTAACGACTATAGTTTCCAATGGAAAAGGAAACTTGATTGTAAAAGCTGCTGTCGATGCTGGAAGTTTTGGTGGAACAATTTTTACAGGTCGTGGAATAAGTCCAAGTTCAATTGCCGCCTTGCTTGGAATTGATACAAAGAAAGATGTGGTCTATATCGTTTGCGACTATGAAAAAAAAGATGAAATAATGAAAGCGGTCATTGATTCAACAAAAGACGAAAAAAAACATTTGGGTTGTATTTTTGAATCTGACGTGGATTCTTTGACAAGAAGCGGAAAAACATTTAATGCAGAAGAGGAAAAAAACATGAAAGAAAATAATCCCCACGATTTGATAACTGTTATTCTAAACAGTGGATATGCTGATGATGCAATGGCCGCTGCAAGAAAAGCTGGTGCAGGTGGAGGAACTGTAATCAAGGCTCGTGGAACAGCAAAAGAAGGTGACGAAAGTTTTTTTGGAGTCCAAATTGTTCCAGAAAAAGATATGTTGATGATTGTAGTGGAACATGATAAAAAAGATGCAGTAATGTCCGCAATCCAAAATCTTGAATGTCTTTCCAAACCTGGAAGCGGAATTGTTTATTCATCTCCAGTCTCCCAATTCAATCTGCTTGGAAAAAAATAAAAGATATCGCCTCCCTAAGTTGTAAAAAATGTTGGTTAGGGAGGTGGTGTTTGAATGTTGTGAATTTATTTTTCCTTTTCCTCAACCTCTGTAAAAATGGTTGGTCTGGAAAAATCAAAATCGTTGGCGTCGTTGGGGATGTGGTCGCTGGAGATTTTTAGTTCGGAGGACAGGGGCAGGGAATAGTTGATTATCCATTCTTCAGAAATATCTTTTGTTGTTGTGACGAAAAAAATTTTTGTTGTCTTTTTTGTGACCGTAAAATTTATTTTTGAGGGGCTTGCTTTATAAATTCCTTCGTAGCATGTTTCACCAGTTGAATTTGTTTGGGTGATTTTCATGGTGCCGTCTTTGTTGCAGTTGATGACTGTTGAATATTTACCGTTGATAAATTCCCAATCGCCAGCACAAAAAGTTGTGGACATTGAATTGACAAGATTGTTTAGACTGTTGCCTAGGTCGTTTGCTTTTTGTCCCAAATAATTTCCCAAATCTTTTGCAGTATCCATTGTCTGTTTTCCCATATTTTTTAGACTCTGGATAATATCAACATCATATTTTTCTTCATTTGTTGATTGAGCAAAAATTGGTGTGAATAAAATGCTTGTGGCAAAAATCAAGGCGGATAAAATCTTTTTCATTTTCAACTCCTCTGGGAGGAAAAGCAAGGGACTGAAGGACAATCACCTTGCTCTCGTTACCTCATAGCAAATCTGCTACAAATTCAATAACAAGACTATTAAATCAAGGTTACGAAATTAGTGCAGGAAGATAAATCCAAGGATTGCGGCTGGAATCAAGTAGCATGCGAACCATTCCAAACGACCTTTTTTGATAATCTTCATCAACAAGAAAAGTGAGGCGTATCCTGTGACAAATGCGGTGACACAACCTACAATCAACGGAAGAATTCCAATTGATGATGTGACTTCTCCCAAATCTTTTGCTTCCAAAACAAATGCTCCCAAAATTGCTGGGATTGAAGCGATGAAAGAATATTCACCTGCCACATCACGGTTTACACCACTGAACAAAGCTCCGGCAATGGTTGATCCACTGCGAGAGATGCCTGGTAAAGTACCGATTCCCTGTGCAATACCGATGATTAAAGACTGCACAACGCTTGGTGCTTTTTTGATTTGGTCTGTTTCCTGATTTTTTGATTTGGATTTTTTTTCAAGGATTGCTGATACAACCAAAAGAATTGCCGTCAAAATGAATCCACCGAAAATGAAAGTGACTGGCAAATCACCAATCAATTTTTCCGATACAATTCCCAAAACACCGGTAACAACGGTCGTAAGGATAATGGCTAAAATGTATTGGCGACGATTTTTCTCTTTTGCCAAAACGGTTTCATCAGTTTCGTCACTTGATTTTGGTGCGGGACGACGGGAAATCAATCTTCCAAATGCTTTCAAAAGTTCCCAAATCTTTTTGCGGAAAAAAATCACTACCACCAATAAAGTTGCCAGATGTAAAAATACGTCAAACAAAAGAGGCACTTCTTCCAAGTTAAAAAGTTTCTGTGCAATTTTTAGATGACCGGAAGATGAAATGGGCAAAAATTCTGCGATTCCCTGCAAAGCTCCCAATGCAATGCTTTGTATAAAATTCATAAATCCTCCAAGAAAGCCAGTTGAAATTAGGAGGTTATTGAAAAAGTTTAATTTTGTCATCGGGATGCCCAAAAAGTTCTGTCATACTGAATTTATTTCGGCATCTCTTTTAATTATAGATATATTATACAATTAGAGATTCCGAATCAAGTTTGGAATGACAATTTTTATACTTTTTCAGCAGACTCAAAATCAGAGACGATTTTTTTAGTCCCTAAAATCAACTGGCTAAATCAATTTGATAAATGTTTTTTAGTTTTCGTCCTTTTCCATAAAGACAAATGTTGCGTAATTTTTCATCATAAGACTGTTGTCGTTTATGAGGTCTTCTCTAATGAATCCTGTAAATGCCAAATCATTGTAAAGGAAAGCTCTCAAAACCAAGCCCTGGTCGTGTTTGTAAAAATATTCCAGAGTCATATATTTAAATCCTTTTGCGTAAGATGATTTTGGGTTCATAACTGTAAAAGTCAATCCCATGTCAGCGTTGAATAATCGTGCTGCATCATCTGGAGTCATTGTCAAAATTCCATCGACATCAATATCCTGTCCGCTGATGTTTGAAGCTGTTGTCACAACTGTTGATAGAATCTGTGAAATTAAATCATCATCCGAGCCGCCCAAGTCTGTGAACAATGTGTATCTGATTTCGCCCTTGATTTTTCCATTCTTCAGGGTAAAAAGATAGTTTGTTGGAATCTCTTGATTTTTCTTTGCCTTTCCGACTTTCATATCAGGAGTCTGATAACATGTTATGTCAAATTCTTCTTCTGATTCTGTAATCTTAAATCTTGGGGACAAGGTTTCGCCAATTGCAAAACTCATAAAAACTGCTGTCAAAAATAAAGTAGATAAAAATTTTTTCATTTGTTCCTCTCTTTCATTTATAAAAAAATCCAGCCTGAAAAATCGAGACTGGATTTATTTTGTTTTAATTATTTTTATTTTGCCAAATATTCGTTGATGCTTGCAGCTGCCTTTCGTCCTTCACCCATAGCGAGGATAACAGTTGCTGCTCCAAGAACGATATCTCCACCTGCCCAAACCTTTGTCATGCTGGTTGCCTGTTTTTCGTCAACAGTGATGTGACCGTGTGGGTCGGTTGCAATTTCTGGAGTTGTGGCTGGAATCAATGGGTTTGAGTTGTTTCCAAGTGCAACGATTACTGCGTCACAAGGAATCTCATGTTCACTTCCCTTGATTTCAACTGGTCTTCTACGACCTGAAGCATCTGGTTCTCCAAGTTCATAGCTCAATGCTTTGACACCAGTTACGCGACCTTCTTCATTTCCAAGGATTTCAACTGGGTTTTCAAGGAACTTAAACTCGACACCTTCTTCCTCTGCGTGCTCAATTTCTTCACCACGGGCTGGCATTTCTGCTCTGGTTCTGCGGTAAACAATGTAAACTTTTTCTGCACCAAGACGGAGAGCCATACGAGCTGCGTCCATTGCAACGTTTCCACCACCACAAACTACAACAGTTTTTGCTTCGTAATATGGAGTGTCTGCTTCACCCTTTTTGTAAGCCTTCATCAAGTTGGCGCGGGTCAAATATTCGTTGGCAGAGAAAACACCGATGTAATTTTCACCAGGGATTCCGAAGAACTTTGGAAGTCCAGCACCAGTTCCTACGAATGCGGCATCAAATCCCTTTTCTGTGAAGAACTGCTGAATTGTGGATGTGCGTCCAACCAAATAGTTGTATTCAAATTTAACGCCCATCTTTTCCAGATTTTCAACTTCCTTCTGAACGATTGCCTTTGGAAGACGGAATTCTGGGATACCGTAAACTGTAACACCACCGGCTTTGTGGAATGCTTCAAAAACAGTTACATCGTGACCAGCCTTGCGACAATCAGCTGCGACTGTCAAACCTGCAGGACCTGAACCAACGATGGCAACTTTCTTTCCTGTTGATGGTGCGATTTCTGGATTGGTTGTAAGATTGTTGTTTCTTTCATAATCAGCAACAAAGCGCTCCAAACGACCAATGCTTACAGACTTGGTTGCATCCTTGTAGACTTTTCCAACTGTACACTGACCCTGGCACTGCTTTTCCTGAGGACAAACACGACCACAGATTGCAGGAAGAAGGTTTGTTGTCTTGATAATATCAGCGGCGGCCTTGAACTCACCCTTTGCAACTTCTGCCAAAAATTCTGGAATGCGGACATTAACTGGACATCCTGAAACACATGGCTGGTTTTTGCACTGAAGACAACGGTTAGCTTCAACAATTGCCTGTTCTTTTGTATAGCCCAATGCGACTTCTGTCATCTGTCGTGCACGGACTTTTGGTTCACCGCTTGGCATTTCCATCTGTGGGATAGCCATTCTGTCCTTGTTTGTCAAAGGAGCTGCGGCAAGTTTTTCCTGAAGCTTTGCATATTCTGCGTTAGCGATTTCTGTCAATTTTTCCTGTGAAATATGTTCTGCCATTTTTATTTCTCCAATTTAGCGGCTTCGTCTACCATCTTGCACTTGTGGAATGCTTCTGTTACCTGTGGTTTGAATGATTTCATA
>JAZUEV010000205.1:0-4139 GCA_045640345.1 Treponema sp. | reverse complement strand
CGATAACCGATTGATTATTAAACGACACTTATTGGGGGCTGGGGGAGTGATAGTGCGTAACCGATTATTCATAGCAAAGATACTCGTAGGGGGCAAATGTCCCATTGGCAATAGCGATGACACTTGCTTTGAAAAGCGTGTCCAAGGTCAAAGCCCTTGAAAATGGAAAGATTTTTATATATTATTATCTTATGGCTAGTAACATTATTTACACATTATTGAAGTTTTATTCAACCAAGCAAAGGACTCCCGTTATCGACCAAGGTGAATTTGTTGATTATCTTAGACGATACGCCCAGCACCACGAGGAAGAAGCAAACGAGCTGAACATATACATCAATTCTTCTGATTCATTGCAGACCGAACTGGAATCATTGTCCGCAAAAAGATATATTGCTCTTTCGACACAGGCAGGAAAACAGTTTATCGTTGTCATATCCTACATCATCGATGACTGCACAAAAACCTACGAAGAAATGGCTCGAAATTATTCTCGTCCCTTCCCAAGCGTCAACGATTTACCAAAACATGTGCCGGCAGATATAGCCATAAAAGACCAAGCATCCGACATAGTTTACAAAATGATAGACGAAAAGATAGACGCAGATTCAAACCAGCTTTTCTGCATCCTCTTCAACAAAGGTGTCCCAGGACTTTTGATGCCATCAAGCGTATCCATCCACGACGTTATCAACATCTGTCTTAAAAAACTTCAGGACATGCTCAGAAAGGGAGACTCCCACGACTATTTCAAAAAGAAAATCTGTGGAGCAAACCCAGGAAAAGAAATCTCCATCAAAAACTTCTTCACTTCTGTCTTGGACAAGCCTGAGGAAACATGGTTGTCACTTAGGAACAACGGTGATTCATTCTACTATTGGAACCAGCTGTGCTATTTTATAAAGCAGGACTGCGTAAAAATGAAAGACCTGAACGCCGAGGACATCAATGTTTTGCAGACCGTAGGTATTTTGGAAGTAGCCGCATCTTATTATAAAAATGTTGCTTCCGAAAAAGTCCTAAAGGATGCCGCATTCAAGAGTCTGGACGAACAGTTGGTTCAACCTCCATACTATTTTACATTGGATGAAATCTCTCGTTTCAAGGACCAGAACGGAACACTTTTGCTTACAAAATACAGCAAGGAAGATTTGACCGAGCATCTGGAGAATTTAACCAGCTATACCAGAACAACCGACCTGCCATCCGTCTTGATTTTCAAGGAGAATGAAACAAAATCCTATTTCATAGCAAAAGACAGCGTAATGCCTTTGGTTGTCAGACTTTGCAACGACGCTCGTGAACTTATCCATGAAAGTTTGTGCAAATCTTGGTTCAAGTATATGGAAAGCTATGAGATTCTTCCAGAAATGAAAGAGGCACCAGCATTTGAAAGATGTCTTGAGCGTGAACTCAGGGTCTGTTCCCCAATTCTATTTGCACTTTTGAATTCATCATTCCTTCCACTTTTGGGCAGCAATTCCACAAAGGTTCTTTTGTTCAGGGAAGGAATCATGGTTCCGTATAGCGAGCTTCTCATGCTCAAGCGCCAGGAAATTTACAACAGTGCAAAAGCAAAACTTCCATTCTGGTATACAACTCCAATACTTTCATGGATTTTGTCTTTTGTGCACAGAAAATCAAAGGCACAGAAGAAAAAGGATTCCCAGAAATCAGCTACGGAAAAACTGTTAAGCGAAGAAAAAGCTCATGCCGACGCAAAACAGGACGAACTTAACGCAAAGGATGCCCTTGATCCAAAATCAAACAAGAAAAAGGAAATCCGTAAAGCAGCCACCGTTGTTGAAGCCCAGATTGTTCCAGAAAGCAGCACATTGGACAGAGAACTTGAATCATACATGCACGAATGGAACGACCGAATCAGCAAACAGGCCCACGATGATTTGGTGGAAGATATCAACACTCTCATCAGAGACTACACCCGTCGCACATTAAGGACAATCAAATCCGAAGCGATTACCCGTGACAGAATCTCCACTTTGGCACAGGCATTGGTTGATACCCCATCATTGTTGAAGATAAAAAATCATCCAGCCTTGAAACGCTATGTGGAACTTTACATGATCAAACTGATTAAAAATATTCCTTGATAGAGGCGATTATGTTATCAAAACGACTTGAAAACTTGCATCCTTATGTCCCAGGTGAACAGCCAAAGGACAGGGTGTATATAAAACTTAACGCAAATGAAAACCCATATCCTCCAGAAAAAGGAGTGGCACAGGCAATAAAGGACGCATTGGACAAAAACCCAGAAAAAGTGGGACTTTATCCAGACCCTGATTCAAACCAGCTTAGACAGTCCATTGCCGACATGCTCAATTCCACTGGAGGAGTTTTTTGCACAAGCCAAATCGATGGAAAAACTTGTACCCCTTCTGAAAAAGACAAGATTCCATTTACCGTAACCCCGGACATGATTTTTTGTGGAAACGGTAGCGATGAGGTTCTGAGCTTTGTCTTCTACACATTCTTTGACAGCGACAGGCCATTGGTTTTTCCTGAGCACACCTACAGTTTCTATCCAGTCTATTGTGGATTCTACAACATTCCTATGGAAAAGATTCCCTTGAAAGCTGACTGGACTCTGGACAAGGAAAAGATGTTGGAGAGCGCAAACAAAAACAACAGTTCAATAATTTTTGCCAACCCCAACGCTCCCACAGGAATTTCCATTGACCGAAAAGATGTAGCGGAAATGATTCGAAAAGCTCCAAAGGACAGGATTTTTGTTGTTGATGAAGCATACTGCGACTTTGGTGGTGAAAGCTGCATTCCTCTTTTGGAAGAATTCGACAATCTGGTCATAGTCAGGACATTCAGCAAGAGTCTTTCCTTTGCGGGCATGAGGCTTGGATATGTGGTGTCCTCCCCAAAATTGATTGAAGCAATCTTTACAGTCAAAAATTCTTTCAACCATTTCCCTGTGGATTTTGTGGCTCAGACAGCAGCCATAGCATCATGCAAAGAAACTTGGTACTATGCCCAGAATGCAAAAAAAGTTGCAGAAGAACGACAGTCGTTTACACAATTCCTTCGTGAAAGGGGATGGTTCGTAATCGACAGCACGACAAACTTTATTTTCGCCAAAAAAGATGGACTTAAGGGTGAGGATATCTATCAGGCAGTCAAAAAAGAAGGCATCCTGATTAGACATTTCTCAACTCCAGGAATTGATGATTTTGTGAGAATCACGATTGGCACAAAAGAACAGATGTCCATGCTCAAAAACATTATGAAGGACCTTTAGTATGAAATTTTTAGTAATATCAGATGCCCACGGCGATATCCAGTCCCTTGACAAATTGGACAAGCAGTTTGAAGAAGCAGACGCAGTTCTTTTTGGTGGGGATTTTACAAAGTTCAATGAACTGGAAACGGGATTGCCTTTGATGGAAGCCATGTGCAAAAAGCACGACACAATTTTTTCAGTCATCGGTAATTGCGATGACCCTGTGATGCTTACCGAAGCTGAAGCCAGAGACATAAACGTCCAGGGAACTTTGGTCCAGCACGAGGGACTGTTTTTTGCAGGCAGCGGTGGCGGATCTGTTTTCACAAACACAACCCCTTTTGAGCGCAGCGAAGATGAACTGATGTCGGACCTCAAAATCATTACAGACCAGGGAGAAGGAACTTGGGACAATTTGATTTTGATTCTCCACAATCCACCAAAGGACACAGATTGCGACAAGATTTCAGCAGGTGTCCATGTTGGCAGCCAAGGATTTACCGATTTTATAACAAAATACAAACCACTTGCCGTTGTCACAGGACATATCCACGAAAGTTCCGCCATCTGCAAGATTGGAGAAACAACAGTCATAAACCCAGGAGCCCTTTTTGAAGGACACTATGCATGGCTCGAAGTTTCCAAGTCCGACGGTAAATGGAAAGTTGACAACGCTGAACTTAAGACCCTTTAACAAAATCACACTAGAAGGGCATCTCTAGGAACTGCAATTTTTAGAAGTTCCCACAATAGCACCCACAGATTTTTTTACCATATCGACAGAATCTGTGGGGATTTTTTTGCCCTAAAATGTCACTTCCTTGTCACCATGTCAAAAAAAAGCCCTACCCCAGGATGAGATGAGACTGCTGAAAAAGTCCATTTT
>JAZUEV010000204.1:0-2830 GCA_045640345.1 Treponema sp. | reverse complement strand
CCGCTTGGCCTCCGACTTAATTCGGCATGACATATTGTGACCGTTATCCTGAGCTTGATTACCTTTGGTGGTTTGGTTCAGGATTTGTACAAATTGAGATGCCGAACTGAATTCGGTGTGACAAAATAGGAGTTTTGAATTATGAAAAAACTTTTTGCGATTTTATTTGGCTTGTTTATAGCCGCAGCAGTTTTTGCACAAAAGACAGTTGATGTTTTCCCCGGCGAAAAAATGAAACTGAATTTTTTTGATGGAAAAACTTATTCAGGAAAATTGAATGTAATAAATTCCTATCCTGATATTGTGGAATATAATGAATCCACCAAAGAAATTAAAGGAAAACAGGTAGGTATGTCCGTCCTAAATGTGCTTTGGGGAAGTGAGCGGGAAACGATTGTGGTCAATGTTGTGGCCAGTAAATTGAGCAGCGATGGAACTTTTACAATCGGTGACAATGTTACAACAATCAAACTTAGAGATGTCCAGAACAAAGACAAAATCAAGAAAATTGTTTTTGGAAAAAATCTTAATACAATAGAAGGAAATGTATTTTTCAATCTTCCAAATTTGGAAGGAGAACTTGTAATTCCTGGCAACGTAAAAAATATTGGAGACATGGCTTTTGGATATTGTCCTAAACTTACATCGGTTGTTCTGGAAGAAGGTGTGGAATCTCTTGGCGGTGCTCCATTTAATTGTTCAGATGGAATTAAAAAAGTTACATTGCCAAAGAGCCTTAAAAATATAAAAGATTCCCTTGGACTTATGTATGGAAGTGTTGATGTTATTTGTGATGAAGATTCTTATGCCGAAGAGTATTTCAAAAAACAGAGGTATTATGTTCCATCTTGCTTCAAGGTGATTGGAGAAACTCTTGTGGTAAAGGATGAAACTGTCTATTTTCCAGAAAATTACAAGGGCAAGGGAACTGTAAAAAATATTGTTGTTTCAGATATTTTTGATACTGCACCCCTTAAGAAAAGCGTTTCTCAAGACATAAAGATTTATTGCAACTATGGAAGCAATGTGGTTCTTTATTGCAAAGACTCTCATCCAAATTATGAAATCATTACTCCACAGACTGTAATTCCAGGAGTAAAAGAATCAACAGAAATTGCCGCAACAGATGAAATTATAAAAATGGTTCAGGACAAAAAAAATAAAGTGGAGCCACTTTTGAAAACAGTTTGGGGACAGCGTGAAGGAAAATTGCAGTTCGCAGAAAATAAACAGGCTTCAACTTGTGAACCACTTGCAGTTGCAAATCTTTTGTTCTACCACAATATTCCTCTTTCTGGAAACCATTATTACAAAACATCAAAGAAAGAATATTTCCAGGACTTTGACAGATTCAATGCTGATTATTCAGAGTGTCTTTTGGATGTGACAAAAAAAGCAACCGATTATCAGTTGTATGACAACGACCTTTTGCTTTACAACTGTGCAATTGTCCTGAACCGTGATTGGCTCAATGCAACTCGTGATTATTTTGGAATTGAAAAAATGGTTCCCGATTATGCGCCAGTAAAAATCACTCGCAATTCTTATGCCTGGCCAAAATATGATTACTGTAAAAAAACAAAAGAAGAATTTGAAATGATTATCAAAACAAATCTTTTGCAGAAGCGTCCATTGATGTATTCAATTCACTCAAAGGATGGAAAATGGAATCACCTTACAATCATTGACGGCTACCGTTATTCAAAGAAGGGAGTGTTTGAAGTTCATGTTGACGCAGGATGGGACGGAAAGGAAACAAAATGGGCTCCTCTTTGGGGAAGTTTTGACGCTATTGACGGCAACGGACTTAGAACTTATGACGGAGAAAACCGTTTGATTTATGAATTCATTCCTTTGACTGGAGCTGAAAAAGAAAACTGGAAGCCAAAGAGAGTCAGCGAGGCAGAGAAAAAAGAATACACAAAACTTATTAATACGGATCTCTTTCATAAACATATTCTGGCTGAACAAGCTGGTGGTTTTGGAGAAGAAGAACATTTGATTTATAATGAAGAGGAAGATTGGGAAAATCCATCAGAGCCAATCACTGTTCCTGTAAAAGAAATCCGTAAGAAAAGCACATATATAACGAAAAAAGCTATCAGCACGATGTCTATTTCGAGTTCAAAATTTAAGTTCTCTGAAGCTTCTTCAGGACAAGCAAAAACACTACTATCTCTTACAGGCTATGGACTTGATAAAGATACTTCTCTGGAGATTTCATATTACAAAGAATCAAATGTTCTTGTTGATAAATTTTTGCTTGAGTTACCAGTTGAGCCTGGATATGGAATTGAATCCGCTTGCTGGGAAATTCCAGTTCCAAAAAATATTGGATTGTATCAGATAAGATTCAGCATTGATGGAAAACTTTTGTCTAGCCCGCAGTTGAAATCTCCATATATGGTTTGTGATCTTCTTGTTTATGATTATCCTCGCATTTCAGAAGTTGTCGTTAACAATGTGGGTGTAAAAGCGAAATCAGACACAGTAAAAATTACAGTCACAGGTCAGGGATTTACATCGGTTGATGATTCAAAAGATTTGTTCGTTCTTGAATCAAAGCAAAAGGGAATAGCCAATAATGCAAAAATAACTGTTGCATCTGACAAGCTTGCTTATGTGGAAATCAAAAATCCAAAGAAAAAGGGCAGCTACAAGATTACAATTTCCGACAAGAGTAAAAAATCCAAAAAGGAATTCACTCTTACCGTAAATGATTATTCTGCATGGAAAGCTGGAGATTTTGTTTATACAGATGGAACAAGAAGTGCGGAATATAACAGCAATAAATCTGTGGCCGCAATTATTTTTGGATTCACAGATGAAG
>JAZUEV010000203.1:0-3599 GCA_045640345.1 Treponema sp. | reverse complement strand
AATTACAGTGGAATATTTCCGTGCTTTCTTGCAGGAGTAATTGCCTGTTTTCCTTCAAGGAATTCGAATGAACGAGCAACTCTTTCACGTGTTTCTTCTGGGTTGATGATTTCACTGATGTAATCTCTCTTTGCAGCAACTTCAGGAGTCATAACTGTGTCTTTATATTCCTGAGACTTCTGTGCAACAAGAGCAGCCTGTGAAGGATCCTTCATTTCCTTTGCATACAAAATTCCCAAAGCACCTTCTGCACCCATAACTGCGATTTCAGTTTTTGGCCAAGCGTATACAAAATCAGCTCCCAAGTGTTTTGAACACATAGCGATATAAGCTCCACCGTAAGCCTTGCGAGTGATAACAGTAACCTTTGGAACTGTAGCCTCTGAATAAGCATACAAAACCTTTGCACCATGACGGATGATACCTTTCTGTTCTTCGTCTGGACCTGGTAAATAACCTGGAACATCAACGAATGTCAAAAGTGGAATATCAAAACAGTCGCAGTAGCGGATAAAACGAGCAATCTTGTCGGATGCATCACAGTTCAAAAGACCTCCGAAGAAACCTGGGTTATTTGAAACAACACCAACAGTTTTTCCCTCAATCTTTGCAAAACCGATGACAGCATTGCCAGCATATTCAGCCATAACTTCAAAGAATGAATCTTCGTCCACAACACAGTTAATAACTGAACGAATGTCATAAGGCTTTTTGCTTTCTTCTGGAATCACTTCCTGAATTTCACGAGCCTTTTTCTTTGCATCGTACTTGAATTTTTCGTCCGCTGTAGTTTTTTCACCATAGAAGTGTGGGATGTAATCCAAAAGCTTGCGAACTTTTTCATAGCAGTCTTTTTCATTTTCACAGCGGTAATGGGCGACACCTGACTTCTGTGCATGAATTGCTGCTCCACCTAAATCTTCACTGGAGATGTCCATGAACATAACCTGCTTTACAACCTTTGGCCCTGTGATGTACATTTCTGAAATCTGGTCGATTGTAAAAATAAAGTCTGTGAGACCTGGTGAATAAACTGCTCCACCGGCACATGGACCTGCGACAATTGAAATCTGTGGAATCACGCCGGATGCCTGAACATTCTGATAGAAAATATCACCGTATCCACAAAGTGCGTCAACACCTTCCTGAATACGAGCTCCACCTGAATCATTAAGACCGATAATAGGACATTTTGCTTCGATAGCTTTTTTTGTAAGTTCAGCGATTTTCTCACCGTGGACCTTTCCCAAGCTACCTCCCTGGACTGTAAAATCCTGGGCATAAACGGCAACCTTTTTTCCGTTGATTTTTCCAAAACCGGTAATTACACCGTCGTAAGGAATATCCTTTTTATCCATGCCGAAACTTGTGCAAGTGTGACGAGCGGCAGAATAAATTTCAAAAAATGAGTCCTTGTCGCACAATGCGTTAATTCTTTCGATAGCATGAAGTTTTCCCTTTGCATGCTGTTTCTCAAGATTGTAATCCTTTGACATTTGAAACCTCTGGAATTGAAATGGATCCGGCTTAATCACCGAATACCAAAATTGTAACAATAAGAAGTGTTTTGGTCAAGATGACAAAAAATGAAATTTTGTCAAAATAAAATATTCGTGCAATTTATCTCATTTTTTTTGATTTGTTTCGATGGAGTTGCATGTACAATCAATTTCCACCTAAAAACTTTGGTAGCATAAAAAATCGATTTTAGTAGGGGCAATTTCGAGTTTTCAAAAATGAACCTCTGGTTGAATAGTTTCATGGCTTATTCTTAAATTTTTTCAGATGCTCAAGTCCGTTGTTTCTCGAAGTTTTTTATTTTGTCACACGGATTCGATTTTGCTAACGCAAAATCATATAATTTTTTTAATAATTCAGCACTTTCATAAAAAGTTATCATCTTGCATCACTTTTTTTTAAGAAAAATCGTTAGATTTTTCGAATCCGTGTGACATTTTTAATGCTTTATGTTATAAACTGTTCTTGAAATTTTAACTCGACATTCGCCCTAAAAAAAAGGTCCAGCAAATTCGATAAAAATCTGCCAGACCGGTTTTAGATTAATAAAAATTATAAAAAGTTAGTACATTCCTGCAAAACTATGGTCTTACAACAACTTTTGCAAGGTCAGGACGCTTTTCCAAATCCTTTTTGAGACCTTCTTCGCGAGCCTTGTTTACATAGCTTGGATCTTGGAATGAATACTTGAAGTTTGTGTGAACATCGTAAGTGCCCTTCATCAAAGCGTAAGCATCTTCTGTCATAACCAATTCTTCATCAGTTGGAATGACAAAAATCTTTGTTGCAGAATCGTCGGCAGAAATGCAAGTCTCGGCGTTTCCAGTGAAGGACCACTTGTTTTTCTGTTCATCAACTTTGATTCCGTAGTTCTCCAATCCCTGTACAGACTTGAGACGGAACAAAGGACCTCTTTCACCGACACCAGCTGTAAAGACGATTGCATCCACACGACCAAGTTCAGCCATGAAAGCACCGATGTACTTTTTGATGCGAAGAGTTTCCATTTCAATACAAAGCTGAGCCTGTTTGTCACCCTTTTCTGCTGCGACTTCAATATCACGACGGTCTGAATATTGACCAGTGATTCCAAGACATCCAGATTTCTTGTTCAAAGCATTGTCCATTTCATCTGCTGTCATTCCAGTCTTGCGCATGATGTAGAATGGGAGAGCTGGGTCCAAATCACCAGAGCGGGTACCCATGACCAAGCCTTCAAGAGGGGTGATACCCATTGTTGTGTCATAGCAGCAACCATTTTTTACTGCACACATTGAAGAACCGTTTCCGATGTGACAGATAATAACATTTGTATCTTTTGGATCCTTGTGGAGAAGAGCTGCTGCACGTTTTGCTGTATAAAGGAAAGATGTTCCATGGAAACCATAGCGACGGGCTGCATATTTTTCATACCATTCACGAGGGATGGCATACTGGAAAGTCTCTTCAGGCATGGTCTGGTGCCAAGCTGTATCCATGATTGCTGCGTGTGGAACATTTGGCATAACCTTCTGAGCTGCTTCAATACCCATGATATTTGCAGGCATGTGCAAAGGTCCCAAATCAATAACCTCACGGAAACCATCCAAAACTTCAGGTGTAATCAAAACGGACTTTGTGAATTTTTCTCCACCGTGAAGAACGCGATGTCCTACAGCTCCAATTTCATCCATTGATTTAATCACGCCAACTTCTGGATCTGTGATTTCCTTGATGATAAGTTCGATAGCTTCCTTGTGGGTTGGACAAGGGGAGGTGATTTCAATTTTCTGACCCTTTGCCTTGTGTGTGATGCATGAACCATCGATTCCAATGCGCTCGACCACACCGTTTGCCATGACTTCTTTGTTATCCCAATCGTAAACCTGATATTTAGCTGATGATGAACCACAGTTCAAAGTTAAAATAACCATAAATCGCCTCTAAATAAAAAATAAATGATTTTCCATTTTAGCGATTTTTATGAAAACTGTCATCCTCGCAGACAGACTGGTGGGTTTAATAATTCCACAAATATTGAGTGTGAAGTTGTCTTAAATAAATGTAAGTTCCTGTATACATTAAAGACTGGCCAATGAATA
>JAZUEV010000202.1:0-2082 GCA_045640345.1 Treponema sp. | reverse complement strand
GTTCAACTCGTTGAGTTAGATTCTGAGTGCTTCCAACGTAATATGATCCATCGGAACATTTCAAAATGTACATATATCCAATCAATAAAGACTCCTTGTTTTTATTCGAGGTTTCGACAGGCTCAACCTCCACATTTTTTTGTGTGTAAGGTTTCGACAGGTGGTTCTTAAGCTTGTCTAAGGGCTCAACCTTCACATTCGTCGTAATCAACATCCGATTGTCGTGCCGATTGAGCTTGTCGAAATCAAACGACTTTAGCTCTCGGTTTACTGATTTTCCTTGGCGAACTTTTCCATGAAGGCAACAAGAGCTTTTACTCCGTCCAATGTCATGGCGTTGTAGATTGATGCTCTCATTCCACCAACAAGGCGATGTCCCTTAAGGTTAACCAATCCTGCTGCGGCGGCCTGTTTTACGAACTTGTCGTTGATTTCCTTTTCCTTTGCCACAGCTGCTTCGTCTGTTGAACCGGTTGAATACTTTGTAAGGAATGGAACGTTCATCAATGAGCGGCTTCCCTTTTCTGTTGTTGCGTGGTAGAAATCAGAGTTGTCCAAATAGTTGTAAAGATATTCAGCCTTCTCCACATTCAGCTTGTTGATTCCAGCAGCTCCACCGTTCTTTTCAATCCAATGCAAAACTTTTCCCAAGACATAGATTGTGTAGCATGGAGGTGTGTTGTACATTGAATCATTTTCTGCGTGGGTCTTGTAGCAAAGCATTGTTGGTGTTCCGGCGCGAGGTGTGTCAGTGATCAAATCTTCACGGATAATAACCAAAGTTACTCCAGCTGGTGCCAAGTTCTTCTGTGCTCCTGCAAACAAAAGTCCAAACTTTGAAACATCCAGTTCTTCGCTCAAAACACAGGATGAAATATCAGCGACCAAAGGAATGTTTCCAGTGTCTGGGATGTATTCGTAGTGGGTTCCCATGATTGTGTTGTTGAAACAGATGTATGCGTAATCATAATCACCTTCGATTTTTTCAACACGAGGGATGTATGAATAATTCTTGTCCTTTGAAGAAGCGATTGTTGTTACTTCGATTCCCAACTTTGCGGCTTCCTGTGCAGCTTTTTTTGCCCAAACACCAGTTTCAATGTAAGCAGCCTTTCCTGTCTTGATTCCCAAGTTCTGTGCCACCATTGCGAACTGTGTTGATCCACCACCCTGGAGGAACAGGATTTTGTAGTTCTCTGGTACTTTCATCAACTTGCGGACCATTGCTTCTGCGTCCTGGATGATTGGCTCGTACACCTTTGAGCGGTGGCTCATTTCCATTACAGACTGACCGCTTCCGTTGTAATCCATCATTTCTGCGGCACATTCCTTAAGAACGTCCTCTGGCAGGCAAGAAGGTCCTGCTGAAAAATTGTATACTCTACTCATTAGTGTACTCCTGTTTCTTCCAAATATGTGCTATATTATAGAAGATTTTTTATTTTTTCATCACACGGATGATTTTTTGCAACTCAAATTTGCCCCGCCGCTAGATTTTTTAGTGCAGTCAAAAGGCAAAGATTTTCCACCGAAACCGATTGTGGAACCGTCAGCATGGTGGATGTGTAATTTACAATCCCGATTATGCCGCAAGCAACCAATCGTTCTGCCATCTTTTGTGCTTCCGAATCAGCAACTGCAAGTACCGCATATTTGATTCCCTCGGCCTTGATGATTGTTTCCAGCATCATGGTTGAATGAAGGGGGAAGGCTGAACTGAGCACTTCGGTTTTGTTTACATTGGAATCGAATCCCACGGTAAACTTAAAATTGGAGCCGTCCAGTGAACCACCGTCCAAAAGCATCTGACCAATCCGACCAAGTCCCACCAGGCAGCATGGATTTTTTTTGTTCGACAGGTTCAACGCTTTTTCAATGGATTCCTGCAATTTTTTGACTTCATATCCACGGCTTGATCCACAATTGATGTCCGTAAGAAAAAAGTCCCTGCGAATCAGCGACGCAGACCAACCTGTCAACTCTTGGATTTTCTGGGAAGTGATTTTATCTTCCTTAAAACCTGCCAGCAGTTGGTGCAAAAGTATGAGTCGCTTTTTTGTCTGCACTGGAATCTCTTTCATT
>JAZUEV010000201.1:0-3192 GCA_045640345.1 Treponema sp. | reverse complement strand
CAACTACAAAAACTCATATATCCGAAGCTGGCTCAACGAAACTTTCTACAACAGTGCTTTCACTGAAATCCAGAAAAATAAGATACAAACCACCAAAGTGGAAAACACCGCTGACTCCACCATCGATGCTGATAAGAAGCTAACAACTGCGGAGCAGTCTGCAAAGACCGATGATACTGATGATAAAATATTCCTTTTGAGTGAAAAAGATGTTACCACAACTAAGGCAAAGGTTGTAGCAAAGGTCAAAGACCTGGCAAGTGATAACGAAGTTTATTTTACTCTTTATGATGAAAAAGGTGTTGGCAACTCTAGGGTAAGATTTCAAACAGACTATGCTTTGGCAAACCACTGTAACAAGAGTGGTAATTCTTCGTACGGAGGTTGGTGGTGGTTGCGTTCTGCTAGCAAATACTCAGGAATTGTCGATATTATAGGATATGCAGACTACTCCAGTAATGTCTATGAATTGGGGAATGGTGTTGTGCCTGCGATTCAAGTCAATTTCTAGGAAAATCTGATTGGTTTGTGTCATTCTCATGTGACATAACTTTTGTCTGAAACTGCCGATTCATTTCCGAGTTGGTGGTCTAAGATAATTTAAAAACTGAAAAATCAAATCAAACAAAAAAACAGTTCAATCAATTGATAAAATCTTTTTAAGGAATAAAAAAATCCTCCAGATTGGTGCTCCGGAGGAGGGTGGGTTATTTAGTGGCTAATCGTTTTTGGATGTAGTCGTAGATTAAATCGGCTGTCCCATCAATGCCAAGCTTTGAAGAATCGACACACAAATCATAGGATGCACAATCTCCCCATTTTTGGGTTTTACAAAAATAGTTGTGATAGGCAGCTCTTTTGCGATTGTGGATTTCAATTTTTTTGATGGAATCGTTTCTGCTTAATCCAGGGTGGCGCTCCATGACTCTTTTGATTTTTGCTTCCTGACTTGCATAGACAAAGATTGAAATAAAATTCTCCATATCCTTGAAAATAAAATCAGCACATCTACCGACTATTACAAACGAATCTCCGTCAGCTGCTTTTGATTTTAACAAGGCAAACTGAAGATCGGCCACATTGTGTTCAGGAGAATTGGTATGACCACGGACAGTCCTTGAAAAAAGTTTGAGCCTTGGTTTTTCATCGTACTTTGAAAGATTGTTTGTATCAACCCCAATATTTCCGGCCACCTGTTCAAGAAGATTTCTGTCCAAAATTTCTATCCCCATTTTTTCAGCCAGCTTGTGGGCAATAACATGACCAGCGCTTCCGTATTCTCGACCAATAGAAATTATAATTTGTTTTTCCATAAATACTTTCTCCGCTTAATTACAGATATCTGATAAAGATAAACACTGTGGAAATCACCATTACGATTATTGTTGCAGGTACAGCGGTTTTGCAATAAGTTCCCCAACCAACTGGATGACCTGATTTTGCTGCCACTGATGTTCCAACAACATTTGCACTTGCACCGATTGGAGTTGCGCTACCACCAATATCTGTTCCCATAGACAAAGCCCATGTCATGGTTGTAAGAGGAACTCCCTGACTTATGGCAAGACTCTGGATAACAGGAATCATGGTTGCGGCGAAAGGAATGTTATCCACAAATGCACTCGCAATAGCACTTACCCAAATGATAATCGCTATCATTAAGTATACATTGCCTCCAGAAATTTTTCCAATAAATCCTGCAACAACTTCAAGAATTCCAGTCTGTTCAAGTCCACCGACAACAACGAAAAGTCCAATGAAGAACAAAACAGTCTTGTAATCCACTTTTTTCATAATTTCGGGAATGTGTTTTGGAGCGCTGAGGATAGTTATAATAGAAATAAATAAACCGATTGTGGCGACGCTCAAATGTGTCTGGGCATGGGTCACCAAAAGAACAACCGCACAGGCAAAAATTATGCTGCTGATGATGAATCCTTTTTTGTCTGTAATGGCGCTTTCTGGTGTTGGAAAAGTTGATGTGTCCACCACTGTGTTGTTTTTGAACTCCTTTTTATATGCAAGGAAAAAGTAGAGGACGACAAACACGAGGGATATACCTGCTATGACACCAGTGTTGCAAACGAAATCGGAGAATGAATAACCAAAGGATGTTCCGATGATGATGTTTGGAGGATCACCACACATTGTTGCGCTACCACCAAGATTTGCACAGAAAATTTCCGACAAAATCATAGGGACGGGATTGAATTTCAAAAGCTGGCTCAATTCAACAGTTACTGCCGCAAGAAAGAGGATAACCGTGATGGAGTCGATAAACATGGCAAGGACTGCGGACATAAGCATGAATGTTATGAATATAGGAAGAACTTTGTATTTGACAGTCTTAGCCAAGAGCATGCAAAGCCAACGGAAGAATCCAACCCTAGCCATGCCTTCAACCATAATCATCATTCCAGTTATGAAGATGATTGTTGCCCAGTTGATTCCGCTGGATGATTCCTCTGCTTCCTTTGCATACCAGAAGCCCAAGGTGAAGATGCTTTTTACATTCAATGTTTCTGTGACAGCTTCCAATGAATGCATTCCAAGCCCGAATACCAAAAGCAGTGTAAGTGCACCGCAGACCAAAGTAATCCATTGTCGCTCAAATATTTCTAGGATGATCATAATGAACATGACCACGAAAATTGCGACCGCTAAAATTTGTGCTAACATGGGAACATCATAGCATTTTGTTGAATATTTCGCAATTAGTTGAATATGGTGAATTCAAATTGTTGAAAATTTTTAAGGATTTTGACAAAAGTTTTAGTTTTTGTTCATATCTAAAAAATCCAGGCATCTCTAAAAAGTACTTATAAAGATGTACGGAATATTTCATAGGGGCAATTTCGAGTTTTCAAAATGAACTACTTGTTGATCACGTTATTAACTGTGCTAGAAATTTTAATTCGATATTCTTTCTAAAAAAAAGGTCCCGTTCGTTAGTTAAAATCGCCCCCTATGTGTTTCAATTTTATGACCAATCGGTTGCCTTGCTATCACCAACAAATCCCAAAACAAGTATCAATGCTATGACCAATTTTTCAGAGACCTGTGACAATTTATAAGATTTATGGGAGTCTCTAAAAATTACAATTTTTAAAGGTCCCCTTTATGTTATAGACTATGCTATAAATTTAAACTCAAAATTCGCCCTATGAATTCAATTTATTGAAAATGAATTTT
>JAZUEV010000200.1:0-1716 GCA_045640345.1 Treponema sp. | reverse complement strand
GCCTCCGACTTTAAAAACTTTTTTAACAGATAAAAACTGTTTTAATTTGTAAAATTCTCTATTCCAGAAAAATACATATTTCCGTAAAATTCTGGAATACAAAAAATTGGTATCAAAGTAAATCATTGGATGAATTGGCATTGGGATTAGTCTTGTATTTTTTTATTCTGTTTTATGATTTTTCGGATGGTTCAAGCCCGTATTTTTTTGAAGTTTTTTATTTTGTCACGCGGATTCGATTTTGCTAACGCAAAATCATATAATTTTTTTAATAATTCAGCACTTTCATAAAAAGTTTCCATCTTGCATCACTTTTTAAAGAAAAATCGTTAGATTTTTCAAATCCGTGTGACAATTTATATGCTTTATGTTATAAACTGCACTAGAAATTTTAACACGGTATTTGCTCACTCAAACAAAAAAAATCCCTCGGCTTGAATAAACCAAGGGAGAAATTTTAAATTATTTCTTCTATATCATTCATCAGTTTTATCAAACTACATCCCATCGCATTTGCTAGATTTACAGGAACAGCATTTCCAATTTGTTTATATTGACTTGACAAATTTCCTGCAAATTGCCACTCATCTGGAAAAGTTTGGATTCGAGCATATTCTCTAACAGTTAGCGGTCTAGTTTCCAATGGATGACATCTTTCCGTTTGCTTCTGAGCTGGAGCACAGGTCAATGTCAAAGAAGGTTCATCCAAAGACAATCTTCTTGCAATTCCAGTTTTTCCCCCACCTAAAAAATAACTTCCCTTCATAAACTCCCTTTGTAAATCGTCTGGCAAATCTTTCCAATTTCCTCCCTGAGGAACCAATGCCAATATCTCCGCTTTTCGTTTTGGATATTTCTGTCCATCACTTATTGGAACATCTGTTTCAAACAAATCTCCAGAATAAAAAGCATCCTTCAAGGTCATAACTCTATTGTATGGACTTGGCCAATTAAATTTTACCTTATCAGCAAAATCTTTTCTAATTCCAACCAAGAAAATTCTTTCTCGTTTTTGAGGGACTTTATACATTACAGCTTTCAAAACTCTTGGTGGAACTAAATAATAACCAAGTTCATCAATCACTTTTGAGATTGTGGAGAAAGTTCTTCCTTCATCATGGTTTAACAAACCTTTTACATTTTCTCCAAGAAAAACTTTAGGCTGAATTTCTTTTATCGCTCTTGCAAGTTCAAAAAACAAAGTTCCACGAGCGTCGTCAAATCCCTTTTGATTTCCTGCATACGAAAAAGCCTGACAAGGAAATCCTCCAGACAAAAAATCTATTTGACCTTTATATTTAGAAAAATCGATATTATGAATATCCTCTTCTAAAACCTCAGCATCTGAAAAATTATTGCGCAATGTCTGGCAAGCGTCTTTATCAAATTCATTTAACATCACATGAGTAAATCCAGCTTTTTTCAACCCTAGAGCCAATCCACCTGCACCAGCAAAAAGTTCTATGGATTTAAATTCTTTGACAGGTTTTATAGAATGTTCAATATCCCACAAAGAGTTTGTCATTAATTTTGTATTGTCAAAATCCAACGATTTAAAATCAAAATATTGATACCGACAATCTTTTTTTAAAGGTTTTATTCGACCAATCTTAATCCATGAATCTATAGTCGCATTCGACACACCTAGAACACTTGCCAAATTTACATCATTTATAAGAGTCAATCCTTTCATAGTGAATCAAATCCTTCATAAGT
>JAZUEV010000199.1:0-7235 GCA_045640345.1 Treponema sp. | reverse complement strand
GGTTGGTTCATCCAAAATAAGAATTTCTGGGTCAAGTGCAATCAGACACGCAAGACACAATCGTTGTCTTTGTCCACGACTCAAGTTGAAAGGTTCCGCCTTTAAATCAAAATCAAATTCTTGTGCAGTTTTTTCAACTTTTGTTTTGATTTCTTCATCCTTCATTCCATTGTTTTTTAGACTGAATTTTATTTCATCTTCAACGGTGTTGCAACAAATTTGTCTGTCAGGATTCTGAAATAAAAATCCTATATGTTTTGCCATGGAACTGACTTTTTCTTTCTTTGTATTTTTTTCCAAAACCAAAACATCTCCGGAACTTGGTTTTAAAAGACCGTTACACAATTTTGAAAAAGTTGATTTGCCTGCACCATTGGAACCGATGATTGCAATAAAGTCTCCTTTGTTGATTTCTATATTTAAATTCTTTACATTGGCTGTTGTGTCATAAGAAAAACTTACATCTTTGAATTCCAAAATTTTGTCTGTCATTTTTATGCCTCCAAAGTTTTTTTAATAAAATCGGCAGCTTCTTTTGCATTCAAACAAATTCTGTCTTCTTCTTTGAAACTAGATGGAATTAAATTTTCATCTTTCATTTTACTTGTCAAAGTCAGAACTCTTGGACAATTTATTCCAGCTTCCTCCATTTCTTTTTGATGAGAAAGTGTGCTTCGAATTTCTCCGTAATGAACAAGTTTTCCTTTTTCAAGTACAATCAATTTTTTTACATATTCACAAAGCAGCATGATTTTTTGTTCAGCTACAACTATTGTAATGCCTTTTTCTTCGTTTAATTTTTTTAGCAGTTCAAAAATCTGTACAGAAGATGCAGGATCCAATTCTCCTGTGGGTTCGTCCAAAACTAAAATATCTGGTTCCAATGCTATGATAGCGGCGATGGCGACTTTTTGTTTTTGTCCGCCACTTAAAGTTGAAACTTCTCTGTGTCTAAGTTCGGTAATTTCCAAAGCTTCAAGAGCAGATGTCAATCGATTTTCAATCTGGTCTTTTGGAATTCCAAAATTTTCAAGTCCAAATAAAATTTCATCTTCTACAAAAAAACTTACCATCTGACTTTCAATGTCCTGAAAAACAGATCCAACCTTAAGCGCAAGTTTTCCTGGGTTTGTATCAAATGTGTCCTGGCCATCTATCTTAACGGAGCCATAAAAATCACCAGTGTAATGATGAGGGATAAGAGCGTTTATACAAGAACAAAGGGTTGTTTTTCCAGCCCCAGATTCTCCAATCAATCCAACAAAATCACCTTTTTCTATTTTTAAGGTAATGTTGTCCAAGGCACTTTTGTTGTCACTGTCGTATCTAAATGTTAGCTCGTTAATTTCGACCATTTTTTTTTCCTAATTATAGGGTGCTTAAAAAATAAAGTTATGGGAACCTCTACAAATTGCAATTTTTAGCGATGCCCTTATCTTTGAATAATCTGTGTTTAAGGGCATTTCCAAAAAACACTTTTCAGAAATACCCAAAATCTTTTGATATGCGACTTTTAGTTTTTCTTGTCAGAAATAAATGGTTTTTTCAAAACTTTCATCAAAGGAACGTAAAGCAAAGTTACGATTGCTGTGTTCAATGCTGCTGTTCCCAAAACGATTGGCACATAGGCCACCATTGCTGAAGGATCTGATTTAATAAAGACGAACAAAAGAATTACGAAAAGTCCTCCAGAAATAACTGTGCTGACAAATGTGCTGATTCCTGCAAGGATGATTTCCATTGCGCGATTTTTTGCTGGAATCATAATCATAAGACCCATACAAAGTGCGCCAGCGAATTCAGATGCAAAATTCAAATAAGGTGTTCCTGGGAAAAACTGACAAATTGCTCCTGCCAAAATACCAATGATAAGGCTGTACCAAATTTTTGGACGAATCAATACGATTGCCATACAGTACATGGCGATTATGAAATTTGGTTTCATTCCAAAAAAGTTGATGAATGTTCCTGCGAAGAATTTCAAAACTGCACCAGCTGCCAACAAAACGGCGGTAAGCAAGAGGTCCTGAAGTGAAAGACCTTTTTTTGTTTCTTTTGTCAATTCTCGTTTTTCCATATAAGGCTCCTTTGTATCAGTTTGATTTTGTTACTACTGATAGTAACAATGTAACAAATCCTTTTGTTTCTGTCAATAGTATTGAGAGTCCCTATAAATTGTAATGGGAGTCTCTGAAAAGTTATTTTTAGAGATGTCCTATTTTAAGATAGTGAACAAAAACTGTGAATTTTAATACCGTAAACTGGTATTATCGAAATCGACTAAAATTATACGTTTTGTTAATACCAGAATTTGACACCAAGTGTTTGTTGGAGTCTTTAAAAATTACAAAATTATAGGGATGTCCTAGACTCTTATCAAAAAAAAATATTGGACAAAAATGGAAATAAAAGTATAATGTATATATGGAAGAAAAAATTAAGCAGAATTTTGCTGGAGAAAGGGCGGAGTATTTTTCTAGTGACATAAATTATAAGGACTGTGTTTTTTTGGATGGAGAATCTCCTTTGAAACACTCGAAAAATATTGTACTTGATTCGGTTACTTTTGACTACAAATATCCTTTGTGGATTTCTGAAAATGCAAAAGTCAAAAAATCAATTTTTCATCCATTGGGAAAATCTGGACTGTGGTACACCAAAGACATATATATAGAAGATTCTGTTATTGAAGCGCCAAAAGAATTCCGTAGAAGTCAGGGAGTTTTTTTGACCAATGTTGAATTTACCAATGCGGCAGAAACTTTGTGGTTCTGTAGCAAAATAAATTTGAAAAACGTAAAAGCTGTAGGAGATTATTTTGCCATGAATTCTACAGATTTTTTTGCTGACAAATTTTATTTAGATGGAAACTATTTTCTTGATGGCGGAAAAAATATTGAAATCCATAATTCTGTTTTGAATTCAAAAGATGCTTTTTGGAATTGTGAAAATGTAAGTGTCTATGATTCAAAAATTGTTGGAGAATATCTTGGTTGGCATTCGAAAAATCTTCGTTTTGTAAATTGTGAAATTGAAAGTGACCAAGGGTTGTGCTATATTGATGGACTGGTTTTGGAAAACTGCAAACTTGTCAACAGTCCTTTGACTTTTGAATATTCTACAAAAATCGATGCAAATATTCTTGGACGAATTGATAGCGTAAAAAATCCAGGCAGCGGAAAAATAAATGTCCCAGAAATTGGAGAATTGATTTTAAATCCAAAAAGATGTGATGCGGCTTTAACAAAAATCGAATGTGAAAAAATTGGAAAGACTTTTTACGAAGATCCAAATCCTAACGAGCGTTAATATGAAATTTGATTTTGATAAAACTGTTGATAGAAGAAATACAAATTCCTATAAGTGGAATGTGGAAGATGGTGAAATTCCTTTGTGGGTTGCGGACATGGATTTTGAAACTGCACCCTGCATCAAGGAAGCTTTATTTAAGAGAGTCCAGCACGGAGTTTTTGGATATTCTGTTGTTCCTGAAAAAATGCTTGATTCCTATAGTTCTTGGTGGAAAAGGCGACACGGATTTGAAATTAAAAAAGAGTGGCTGGTTCCTTGCACTGGAGTTGTTCCGGCACTTTCTTCTTGTGTGAGAAAATTGACCTGCGTGGGAGAAAAGGTTTTAATACAGACTCCTGTGTATAATATTTTTTTTAATTCGATTGTGAATAATGGTCGAACAGTTTTGGAAAGTCCTCTGGATTTTGATGGAGAAAACTATTCGATAAATTTTCAGCGATTGGAAAAAGATTTGTCCGACCCTCAAGTGAGTCTAATGATTTTGTGCAATCCTCATAATCCTTGTGGAAAAATTTGGTCTAAGGATGAACTTTCCCGCATCGGGGAGATTTGCAAAAAAAATGGAGTGACTGTCGTAAGTGATGAAATCCATTGTGATATTGTAAGGCCAAACAAAAATTATGTTCCTTTTGCTGCTGCTTCAAAAACTTGTTCTGAAATATCTATCACCTGTATCGCTCCGACAAAATGTTTTAATCTTGCTGGAATCCAAAGTGCCGCCGTTTTTTCGGAGAATAAATTTCTTAGACATAAAATTTGGCGTGGTCTTAACACGGATGAAGTTGCTGAACTCAATGCATTTGCATCTGATGCCACTATTGCCGCTTTTGATTTTGGGGAAGAATGGTTGAATCAATTAAATGAATATCTATTTGAAAATCGAAAGTTTGCAGAAGATTTTATTGAACAGAATATCCCGATTTTAAAAACCATAAACGCGGATGCGACCTATCTTTTGTGGATAAATATTGAAAAAACAAAGATGGACGGCATAAAATTTACAAAAGAACTAAGGCATGATACTGGACTTTTTATTTGTGACGGAAATGAATATGGCAAGACTGGAGAAAATTTTGTTAGACTAAATCTGGCTTGTCCAAAATCAATTCTCGTGGAAGCATTAAATTGCTTAAAAAAATTTGTACTGACTATTTTTTAAGTAACCTCCAAGAACTGCAATTTTTTGAGTTTCCCATTACTTTGTATTTAAAATTCCATTACCAATCTGGTATTATTGAATTTGCTAAAAATTGTTAAAATTTATAATACCAGATTTTAGCAAAAAATACTTTTTTTTTTATGATTTTTGATGTATAATAAAAAGATATGAAACAGTTTCAATTTGAAGTCAAGAATCTAAATTATCTTCACCGTGAATTAGCGAGAATCAAGCGCTTTTGCAGCACCGCTAATTATTCATCAATATATTTTCAAATATTTACGCAGCTTCTTGACTTTAAATCTATAAACGAAATCACTGGTGTAATAGAAACTGTTTTTCCTGATGCAAACTATTATGGTTTTCAGACTTTTGGAAATATTTGCGACGGTCAACTTGGCAAGCAGGATACATTGATAATATGTTCGGTCTTTGAAAATGACACCACCAGAACAAGACTTGTGTATGTTGAACCTACAAGCAGGAAATCTGATTTTAAAACTTTGGACGATCTTTGGGATTACTGTAATAAAGAAAAATGGGTCAAAGGTGTCGAGCTTTTAACATCTTTTCGTGGGTCTGAAAAACTTTTGCCTGGTGGTCCACTAAAAAATCTTCGTGAAGGTGTTCAAGTTTTTGGTGGAGTGTCCTGTAATCCAACGGAAATCACCAACGACGAATCTTATGTTTTTTCAAAAAAGCATGGTCATTCTGACAAAGCGATTGTCGCACTTTTGATGGGTGGTGACGATCTTCATATTGAATGTACATATTTTGTCGGTTGGGAAGGACTTGGAAAAAGTTTTACCATAACAAAATGCCAGCAGAATAAAATTTTGGAAATCGACAATCGACCTGCGATGGATATTTATCGTCACTATCTGAAAATCGAGCAGGACGAAAAATTTATGAAAGATGGAACTTTGTTTCCTTTGTTGGTCGAACAAAACGGAATTGAATGTATAAGAATTCCATTTCCAACGGAAGATAAAAATTCAATATCCTTTGGCGTAAAATTTAAGGAAGGAATGAATGTTCGACTTTCCTATGGGGATAAACCGACAATCCTGAATCACATTAAAAGTAAAATCAAAGACGTGGCAGATTTTTCACCGGAAGGATTGAGATTTTATTCTTGTGCCATACGAAGAACATTTTGGGGAGACAGCAAAGTAAGTTCCGAGACTGAACTTTTTGATAGCATTGCTTCCACAGTCGGTTGCTACACTCATGGAGAAATTTTGCGTATTGGAAATTTCTTGTACCATTTTAATGCCACTATGGTTTGTGCAATGATTCGTGAAGGGGAGCCTTATGAACTAGGATATTCTTTGGACGAAGTTCTTGAAAATACTGAATCAAAATCTGCCCTTGCTCCAAAACTTATAAATTATCTTGGTGCAGTGACAAATGAATTGGAAGGTCAGTTCAACAGTACAATGAAAGGACTTTCTGCAATCTACAAAAGCATATTCCTCATCGACATGGAAAAACAGACCATCGAGCAGTTGGATTCTGATGAACGTGGAACTTTGTATTTAGGTGAGCAAACTGGGTTTACAAAAAAAATGAATCATTTTGTATCCAGAATAATCAAGCCAGAATATTTAAAAGATACATTGGAATTTTGTAATCTGGAAACATTGGTCGATCGCATGGGTGAAAAAAATTTTATTGATTTTGAATCCATGGGACGAACTATTGGTTGGAGTCGAATTCAATTTGTTGTCATAAATAGAAATATTAATGGCGAGCCTGATAAATTTGTTTTTACGACCCAGGGAATTGATGCTCAAAAAAAGGCGGAAGAAGAACAGCAAAAAATTATTCAAACTCTTGCTGATACATATTTTACTCTCCATACAATTGATTTGAAGAATGATATTTTTACGGAAGTTTCTTCTCCAACTGTTATTCGGAAAATTGTTTCTCAATATAAAAATTGTGGAAACCAAGAAGTCCTTCATAAAATTATGAATCTAACAAGCACCGAAAATTTCCTCAAAGAGCTTCTTGAATTTACCGACCTTTCGACTTTGGAAAAAAGATTGGGCAACAAGAAAATTATTTCTTATGATTTTTTGGGAACTATCGCAGGATGGGCAAAGGCAAGTTTTATTGAATACGAGCGTGATGAAAAAGGTAAACTCACAAAGGTTCTTTTTGCCACACAGATTATTGATGATGTTAAACGTCGCGAAGAAAAGTTGATTTATAATTCACGAACAGATGAACTTACTGAACTGTTGAATCGTCGTGCCTATGAAGAAGAACTTAAGGAATTGGAAAAGACTTACCGTAAAAAAGAGATGGCCATTATTTCAATGGATGTCAACGGTCTAAAAGTTGCCAACGATTCTTATGGACATGAAGCCGGTGATGAACTTTTGATAGGTGCGTCAAATTGTTTGAAGCAATCTCTTGCTGCCTATGGAAATGTTTTCCGTACAGGTGGTGATGAATTTATGGCGATCCTTTTTACCAGCAAAGAAAAAACACAGCAGGTGTTGATGGATTTGGAAAGAAATATGCGGACATGGAAAGGAAAGATTCTTGAGTCACTTTCAATTTCTTATGGCTATGTAATGACTTCCGATAAATCTGTAAAAACTCTCCATGGGCTTTTGAAATTGGCTGACAAAAAAATGTATGAGAATCCGGAGGAGACCACTAGGTTAAAGGAGGGCGGGGCGAGAGGGAGACAAAAGGGTGGCTTTGAAATAATTTGTGAATCCTACGTAAAGATTCTGAGAGTAAATTTGAC
>JAZUEV010000198.1:0-8459 GCA_045640345.1 Treponema sp. | reverse complement strand
CTTATTGGAGCACCTCCAGGATATGTTGGATATGATGAAGGAGGGCAACTTACAGAGGCGGTCCGTAGAAGACCTTATTCCGTTATCCTTTTTGACGAAATAGAAAAAGCTCACAGCGATGTGTTCAATGTTCTGTTGCAGGTTCTTGACGACGGACGGCTGACCGATGGACAGGGGCGTGTGGTTGATTTCAAGAACACGATCATCATTATGACCAGCAATCTTGGGTCTGATATTATTCTGGAGCAAGGGGATGGTGAATCGGCTGAAAATATTAAGTCAACCTTGGATGCTCTTTTGTAAAAACATTTCAGGCCTGAATTCCTTAACCGAATAGACGAGATTGTCACCTTCAGGAAACTTGGAAAAGAGAACATCAAGTCCATTGTCTCCATACAGCTTGGACGTGTGATCAAAAGACTTGAGGAAAGAAGGATAAAAATATCTTTCAGGGATTCTGCATTGAATTTGATAGCCGACCTTGGTTACGACCCGAGTTTTGGAGCCAGACCTGTAAAAAGAGCCATCCAGACATATCTGGAAAATCCTCTTTCCCAGCTTCTGCTTGAAGGAGAATTCGACACAGAAAAGACCATCGTAGTGGATTCTGACGGAGAAAAACTGAAGTTCGAAGTGGAGTAAGGGATTTTTCTTTACGACAGTCTTTTTATTCCATAGAAGCATCCAAGGATCAAAAGAAATTCTTGGATGCTTTATTGTGGACTTATAAGAATTGTCGTTCTTGAGGATGAATAAATTTTTTTCTTGCCGACCGGGGTCATTCATTATTAATTCATGTCTGTCTAAAAACCTTGTTCAAAAATTCCACGGACTCATTCATTTTTTCATCAAGCTGCCAAGGTGGATTTATGATAAACATTCCGCTTCCGATCATGTGCGAGCCATCTTCCCTTGACATTTCCTTGGGAATGTTTTCAGGGTCGTAGATTGTCAATTCAAATTTTTCAGTCTCACATGGATTCAGACCAAGTTTTGCAAAATCCTCAAGTTCGCAAAGCATTTGGCTTGTTTCATTTTTTTTCCTTTCGAGGATTGGATACCACAAGGCGATTATTGCCGTGTTCCATTTTTTGTGGACAATTTTCAAGGTATCCACCACTTGATAATAGTCGGAACGGTCCTCGTAACTTGGGTCGCACAACACAAGCCCCCGTTTGACCAATGGTGGAACAAGTCCTGCGACAGTCCTGTAACTGTCCCCCTTATGGATAACGGCTTTTCCTGACATCTTTTTTTCCGATCCATCCAACAAAGGGAGATTTATGTTTTTTTCGAGACTTGCCAAAGCCGTAGGGTGCATCTCGATAAAATGACCTACATCACCTTTGCGAAGAAAACTTCGTTCTATTTCAGGACTACCTGCGTAAAGATTGTTATCCAGATATGGATTCTCAAAATCTATATATTTTTGAACAGACTCCGGAACAGAATCAAAACGCTTTATGGAATCCATCAATCTTATCACACCGTTTTCCGCTTCACCTGTTTTTTTTAGGCGGTCATCTTCCAAAGAAAAACGTCCAGCACCGGAATGGGTATCGACAATCGTAAAAGGCTTTTCTTTTTTGCAGAGGGACTCCAATATGGAGATGATACAAATATGCTTCAGTATATCACCATGATTTCCCGCATGGTATTCGTGCTGATAGGAAAGCATTAGATTTCACCGTCCATGGACTCAAGTTCTTTCAACCAAATACCGCAGGATGCGTCGCTTGGCATTCTCCAGTCACCCCTAGGCGATAGACTTACAGTTCCGACCTTTGCTCCATCAGGCATGCAGCTTCTTTTAAATTGCTGGGAAAAAAATCTTTTGTAGAAAGACTTCAGCCATCTGAAAATAACATCGCTACCGTATCTGGTTCCTCCGTTTTCTTGGAGAATAAAAGCCTGCTTGGCAAGAAAGAAAATCTTTTTTGGGCTGAATCCCCAGCGAAGAACATAGTAGAGGAAAAAATCATGCAGCTCATAGGGACCTACAATTTCTTCAGTCTTTTGGCTGATAGCTTTTCCATCAGGAGGTATAAGTTCAGGACTTACAGGTGTGTCAAGGATATCAAGCAGAACTTCCTGCAATTCAGTCTCCTTTTTTTCTCCCGACTCATCGGCAAACCATTTGACCAAATATCTGACCAGAGTTTTCGGTATGGAAGCGTTGACTCCGTACATGCTCATGTGGTCTCCGTTATATGTGCACCAACCAAGGGCCAGTTCGCTTAAATCACCAGTTCCAATGACAATTCCATTGGTCTTGTTGGCATAGTCCATCAAAATCAAAGTCCTTGTTCGTGCCTGACAGTTTTCGTATGTAACATCGTGGACATCTGGGTCTTGACCGATATCGCTAAAATGTTGGTTCACCGCTTTCTTGATATCAATTTCCTTGAGGTCCGCTCCAATCTTGTTTGCCAAAACACAGGCGTTTGTGTAGGTTCTGTCGGTCGTGCCAAAACAAGGCATTGTGATGCATGTGATTTTTTTTCTGTCCAATCCGCATTTGTCAAAGGCGTATGCTGTAACAAGAAGCGCAAGTGTTGAATCAAGTCCGCCACTCAAACCGAGGACTGCACTTTGGGCGTTTATGTGTCTCAATCTTTTTGCGAGCCCCTCGGACTGCATTTCTATAACGGCGTGGCATCTTTCCCTGCGAGCCTTTTCATCTGATGGAACAAATGGATGTGGGTCAACAAAATCAAAAAGCCTTTGCCCATCCAACGGTTTTTCTGAGGACTTTTCGGCATTGAATCCAATGGAAGATGACTTTGAATCCCTTGAAAAACAGTTGTCCTGAAGATTGACCGACACAATATGGTAAGTTTCATAAGGGTCGGACAACCATTTTTCTGAGCACTGCTTGAAAGTTCCCACCTTGCTTCTTTCCTGCGTGATTCTTTCCATATCCAAGTCACAGAATAAAATCTTTCCGCACTGTTCAAAAAGTTTTGACTCAGCTTTTATGGACCCGTTCATCGCAATAATGTTGTGGCCTCCAAAAACCATGTCGGTGGTACTTTCGTCATGCCCTGCATCCGAATAGATATAGGCGGTAACTGTTTTTGCGGAATGAGCTCCAATCAACATACGTCTGTAGTCGGCCTTGCCAACCACCTCGTTGCTGGCACTCAAATTGGCAATAACGGTAGCCCCTGACATTGCCGCTCTTGTGGATGGTGGAAGAGGAACCCAGACATCTTCACAAATTTCTGCCGCGATACTTATGGATGGATTTCCTTCATCCTGAACAATCAAGTCTGAACCGAATGGCACATCGGGAAAGTTTTTTGAGAAATAAACAGGCTGCTGAAATTTTAAGGAGGAAGGGGCGAACCATCTTTGCTCATAAAATTCGGAGTAGTTTGGAATAAAAGTCTTTGGGACCATGGCTATAATCTGGCCCTTGAAAATAAAAGCAGCGCAATTGTAAATAGCTCCAGCCGTCTCGAAAGGCAAACCGACAATTGAAAGAACCTCGGTGTCCTTTGTTTCCGCAGCTATTTTTTCGGTGGCATCCTTTGCAGCTTGTCTGAGGGATTTTTGATTGAACAAATCCGCGCAGGTATATCCGGTGACGCTAAGTTCAGGAAAAACCAGGAGACGGATATCCTTTTCATCGGCTTCCTTTATGAGATTGATTATTTTGTTTGCATTAAACTCACAGTCAGCGACCTTAAGATCGGGGGATGCGCATCCAGCGCGAAGAAAATCATAAGTCATAGTGTAATTATAAATGATATCACCAAAAAATGCAATTTTGAAAAGGACAAAAAAAACACCTGCAAATCTGCAGGCGCTTGAAAAGGGATTGAAAACCTGGAATTCTTTACTTGAATCAACCGGTCTTGTTTCCCCATGCTTTGTTTGAATGTTCTGAATCGATTTTTCGTCCTAGAATTTGACTTTGTCATCATGGGCGACGGATGTGAAAACGATCCAATCCCCATAGTTTTCTTTATCCTTTTTTGCCCAGACTATTGAACAAATTTCAGGTCCTTCCCAAACTACGATTCTGACTTCCACACCGTTTTTTAGTTCGCCGCTTGGAAAATACATGCTGTATTCCGGATCCAACGCTGACTCGCTTTTATAGTCTTCGTAAATGGTGTCGATTCCGTCCTCCGAGGGGGTGCCGAGAAATGATTCCACGGTCTCAAGTGCCTGTCCCAAATATTCATCGATCTCAAGATAATATCCTTCGTCTTTTGCAAAAGAAAGTCCGCCTACAAAAAATAAACCGGCACATAAAACTGCTTTCACCCATTTTTTTAATTTCATCATATCCACCTTGACCTTTGTCCTTGTCCTTATATATTCGGAAAAAAAACTGTCCATCTTAATAGGGTTGGGTCTGCAGCTTTCCCATTGGAAAACCATGTCTTGAAACATTTGGTCGAACATGGTATAGTAAAAGTTGACATGGAGGTTTTTTTTATGAACGAAGCGATTGTTGCTTTGCAGGAAAGAGGATTTTTTAATCAGTGCACAGATTTGGAAGCACTTTCTGCTCGAATGGACAAGGGGCCTATCACTTTTTATGTGGGATGCGACCCAACAGGACCTAGCCTTCACATTGGACACATGGTTCCATTTTTTGCTTTCCGTCACCTGAAAAAATTTGGACACAGGGGAGTAGCCCTTATCGGTGGTGGAACAGGCCGCATTGGTGATCCAAGTGGAAAGACAGAAATGAGAAAACTGTTGAACTACGAACAGATTGATGCGAATGTCGAAAGCATAAAAGCACAGCTTGACAAATTCCTTGGGTTCGATGGAGAACATGCGTTGGCTGTCAACAACAAAGATTGGCTTGAAAATCTGAACTATATCGATTTCCTTCGTGAAATTGGTTCTCATTTCAGCGTCAACAGGATGCTCACATTCGAAGAATATAAACTCAGACTCGAAAGGGGACTTTCATTTATTGAGTTCAACTATCAGCTTTTGCAGGCCTATGATTTCTATATGCTTCACCAGAAATACAATATGGATTTGCAGATTGGTGGAGCTGACCAGTGGGGCAATATTACGGCAGGTGTTGATTTGATTCGCCGCAAGATGGGTGGAACGACAGAACTTAACAAGCTGCATGAAGTTTATGGACTTACATTCCCGTTGATTATGCGTGCGGATGGAAAAAAGATGGGAAAATCTGAAAAAGGGGCTATCTTCTTGGATCCAAATCTTACCAGCGTGTTCGATTTTTTCCAGTATTGGAGAAATGTTCCAGATGCAGACGTAAGAAAATTCATGTTGCTGTTCACATTCCTTGAGATTTCTGAAATCGACCAGATTTGTGCCGGTGATATTAACGCCGCAAAAGAAAGACTTGCCTATGAAGTTACTGCCGTCATCCATGGAAAAGATGAAGCGGACAAGGCTTTGTCAGGTGCAAAGGCAGCTTTCAGTGGGGAAGGTAACAAAGAATCTATGCCTACAGTTGAATTGGCAAAATCGGATTTCGAATCTGGAGTAAATGTTTGCGACCTTTATTTCAACGCCAAGCTTTGTGCCACAAAGTCCGATGCAAGACGATTGATTCAGCAGGGGGGCGCGAGCATCAATGGAAAATCGATCGGCGATGTAAAGGCTTCCATAACTCTTGCTGATTTGGATTCCGATGGAGAACTTGTCGTTAAGGCCGGCAAAAAGAAGTTCGCAAGAATCGTTCTCAAGTAAAAATGTTTTTCCAAAATGAATGCAAAATTCATTCATGACGATGGGCTGCGTTCATTTTTAGGAATCATGCAATCAAAATAGCAACCCCAGGAATTGGATGGATTCTTTTCTTGGGGTTCTTTTTTATGGATAAAGTATGTTATAAAATTGACATCATATTTAGCGCTTGGACTTCTCAAAGAAGCTTTTGAGGTTTTAGTTGTTTCCATATAGGTGAAACTGAACAGTCTGACGCTTGGGACTTACAATAAAAGCCATCCGTAAGAATTGCAAATTTTTTGAGATGCCTAAACAGTGTAATATTTTTTATGGATATGCATTCCCCCTGACCGAAAAGCAACGTGGACGCATATCCGAATTTTTATTTCTAAGACAAGATTATTTCTTTTTCTTGAAAAGAGATATGAATCGCCTGAAAAGTTCCACAAGAAATCTCCAGAACCTGACAAAGATATTGGGGTTCCTAAGTCTATTTAATCTTTTGTACCCCTCCATGAGTTCTTCATCCGAAAATTCTTTTCTCTGGTTGTTTTCTTCAATCTCCATCTCAAGTTTTTTTACAGGATCGATGTCTTGGGAAATAACGATAACATCAATCATAGGCCAACCAAGTGCCTTTGCCGCTTCCAGTCGCCTTTCTCCTGCAATCAACTCATATTTTGAATTGACAGTAATAGGATTCATAAGTCCATAAGTCCTAAGACTGTCTTTCAAAGAGTGCAGATCTCCCAAGTCCTTTCGGACTCTCTTTTTCACTTTTATTTTGTTGATATCAACATGGCTTACGTTCATTTACGCTCCGTGAAAGCTGGAAGAAATCTGCAATTCCTTGTGAACTACAGAAACTTTATTCAAAAAATGAAGATATGTCATCGTCCGTATCTGGTTCAGGTGTTTCTGATTCCTGGGAAGCCGTCTCCTCCACATTGATCGCAGGTGGAATTTCCTCGTCAAAATAATCATCGTCACCTGAGTCACTTTCGCTATCGCTTTGGTCATTGTACATGTCAAAGAAACTCATCCAGTTACTGTCGGTCGATTCAAAACCTTCCGATTCAAAATCCCCTTCGTCGCTGAAGAAGTCGTCCATAAGACTTTCCATATTCATGTCTTCAGAAAGGAAATCGAGGTTTAAGTAAAGTCCATCGACACCAGACAGTTTGTCATAATTAAGACCACCCATCACAAGTTCTTTACGGAAACGATCGATAGCTGTCTGTTCAGCAACTCCATACTTATGCTTTTCACAATCTTCGGTAGGTTCAGTGCCTTTATAGTAATAGCCATCCACAACCTTTGGACATTGCTTGACTGCAAGGTATCCAGTATCCGCACAGACTTTTGCTTTTACGATACCTTCTGGCATTTTGTCAAAGAATGGCTTATAGGCTTTGCCCTTGTGGATTTCATGCATGAAGTCTCCCCATGGAGGACCAGCAAGACCAGATCCTGTCATGGAAAGTCCAAGGGATTCTCCACGTGTGTCAAAACCAAACCAGAATGCTGCCGTATAATAAGGTGTAAATCCAACTGCCCAAGCATCAGCCCAGTTCTGTGTTGTACCAGTCTTACCGGCAACAGGCATCTCAAAAGATTTTCCATCTTGGTCGGTGAATTTGAATTTATATCCAGACCCCTTGTCTTTTCCGATAGTCTTCATGGTGGAATCGAATCTAGCACCGCTGTACAAAGTTCCACCGGAAACAGTCTTTTTCAGAATCTCCTGCATGATAAACGCATTCTGTTTTGATATTATCTGAACATCGGCCCCCTTTGCCTTCTTCTGGTTGAGAGCTTCTCTTTCCAAGTCAAGAACTATATTACCGTTTCTGTCTTCAACGTTCCTTATGCTGATAGGTATGACTTCTTCACCGTTGTTTCCAAAGATCGCGAAGGCCCTTGCAATTTCAATCGGTCGAACAGAACATGTACCCAATCCAATGGAATAGACTGGCACGATACCTCTTTCCTCCCATTGACTGTAGGGGATACCCAAAAGGTCCGCCGCTCTGGTCAACGCCGCATCAAATCCAACCATGTCCAAAATCTTCAAGGCTGGAATGTTCAATGACTGGGAGAGGGCATACCAAACTTCCACTTCACCTCTGAAACTACCTACATAGTTCTGAGGAAGATATATGGAACCGTTTTCATTTATAAACGCGCTTGGTGTATCACTAATCGGAGTGGTCATAGTTACAACCTGAGAATCGATAGCCGCAGAGTAGTAAAGAGGTTTGAACGATGATCCAGGCTGAAGCAAGGACTGCACTGCACGGATGTACTGGTTGGAGTAGTCAAATTTTGAACCACCGACCATGGCATCCACGTATCCTGTCTTGTTTTCCAGGGCAACCATTGTTCCTTCGACAGTGCTGCTTTCCGAACTCTTGTTGCTCCATGCGTTTCCTTCTGCCACCACCTCTTTTTTGAGGTCCTCCATTCCCATCATCATAGCCAGGATGTCAAGGACAGGGTTGACTTCGTTGGCGAACTCGTTCATGGCTGAGATTCTTGACCTTCGGTTGCTTACCTTCATTCCAGGGATATTGAAAACAAGTGATATCAATTCTGTAAGTGGAACGTAACTATTGAAGGTACTTCGCCTTGAGTCAGAAATGGACCTTCCGTGGACATCGTTGGCATATTTGATGTAGTCGGTCATAATCTCTTCCGCAACTTTCTGGTGAGCAAGGTTGAGGGTAGTGTTGACCGTAAATCCATCTGTATATATGTCATTTGTTCCAAGTCGGATCGTAGCCATG
>JAZUEV010000197.1:0-2553 GCA_045640345.1 Treponema sp. | reverse complement strand
ACGACCGGTAGTTATTTTTGGCCACCTACTAGTGTCATATAATAATTAATCGGATATACGCTATTATTTACAGTTCATAAAAGAGTGTTATAAAAAATTCAATCGGTCGCACGCTATTATTTATAGTCCCCAAACAAGTGTCATAAAAAATTCAATCGGTCCATCCAAAATCAACCGACCCCTATGTGTGTTTGCAAATTATTAATCGGTCCTTCCAAAAACAACAGTCCCCCAACAAGTGTCTATAAATTTTTAATCGGTCTATATAAAAATAACAGTCCCCAAACGAGTGTCATAAAAAAATCAATCGGTCCACACAAAATCAACCGACCCCAACGAGTGTCTGAAAATTATTAATCGGTTTTTTCAAGAATGTCCGCCCCCTATGTGTGTTTGCAAATTTATAATCGGTTTTTCCAAGAACGTCCGACCCCCAACGAGTGTCTGAAAATAATCAATCGGTCTTTTCAAGAATGTCCGACCCCTCCTACGATTATCTGTAAATTTATAATCGGTCCATCCAAAAACAACAGTCCCAACACAAGTGTCATAAAAAAATCAATCGGTCCATCCAAAATCAACCGACCCCAACGAGTATCTGAAAATTTTTAATCGGTCTTTTCAAGAATGTCCGACCCCCAACGAGTATCTGCAAATTATTAATCGGTCATTCCAAAAATAACAGTCCCCAAACGAGTGTCTACAAATTATCAATCGGTCCTTCCAAAAACAACAGTCCCAACACAAGTGTCATAAAAAATTCAATCGGTCTTTATAAAAATAACAGTCCCAAAAACAAGTGCCATAAAAAAATTCAATCGGTCCACACAAAAATATTTGAGCTATTAAAAAATCACAGCATGCCCATGGCTCTTACGATGAAGATTATGACAAATAGGGATGCCAGGGAGAAGATGGTTGTCCAGACTACAAGTTGACCTGCTAGTTGGCCGTCGTTGTTCATTGCTTCTGCCATGATTGCTGAGGCTACTGCAACTGGGGTTCCGAATAATGCGATGAGTGCGGCAAAAACTTCTGGTCCAAAATCAACAAGTCCAAGATATTTTAAAATACATGCTCCACCGACTCCGATTAATGGTGCCAAAATATTTCTTCCCAAAAGTCCAATGAATAATTGTTTTTTTAGTCCCGACATTTTTTCTATATTAAATTGTCCCCCCAAAACCAAAAGTGCTAAAGGAGTTGCGGACCGGGAGATAAATGAAATTGTTGTATTAAAAAAAGTTACTCCGCCAAAAAGGTCGATTCCATTTTTTTTCAGAAGACTTTTTGTAAATGCAAAAACAAATCCCAATAGCACTCCAATTATGAGAGGATTTTTCACGATGTCCAAAATAATTTTTTTTATATCGAATTTAACTTTTCCATCTTTGTAAATAGAAAGCACAATCACGGCCATCACATTAAAAATCGGAATGGAAAAAAGTGATATGACTGCTGCCATTGTTACACCTTTTTCGCCGCCCATCAATTCGGAAAGAGGTACTCCAATCAAAGCAAAATTTGATCGAAATATACATTGATGGATAACTCCTTTTTGTTTTGGGTCTTTTATAAAAAGTGTTGAAATCCATCCAATCAAAGCAAAAATTGCAATCACAATCACAATGTATGCTATCACATCCATTCGTATCAGCGACAGACTTTCTATATCAGCAATGTTTTTAAAAAGCATGACCGGGAGACAAATATAAAAAACCGTCTTGTTTCCAAATTTCAAAAATTCTTTTGAGAAAAAATTTTTCGTCTTTAAAAAATATCCCAAAGCCATAATCAAAATTATTGGGACAATTGAATTTAATGTGAATAAAAAAATGCTACTCATTTGTTACTTTAATTGTATTTGCGTTTGAAAAACCGTTGGAATATTCCACGCCGTTAATTGAACAAATCACTTCTATATAATATATTCCTATTTTATTTGGAGTCCAATTGTTTGTGGTTGTAATATCCTTTGCAACAATGTCATTGGATTTCCATTTGCCGTCTGAATAATTTGATTCATGGATATTTATTTTGATTCCGTCTTTCAATTTTCCATCGGCATCAGTGACCATCACATAGCCATAACCAAGTCCCGCCTGCATATAAAGATTTGCTCCATAATTTGTTGCAACGGAATCTTTTTTTTGGTTTTCAAATTTATGTTCCTTGTTGTCGCCGTCATAATAATTTACCATGGTCAAAGGATAATCATCGGACATTCCTTTTATGTTGCCTTCAATTTTAATTGAACTGTAATCGGAGGTTGCCTTTTCCAAATCACCTTTTCCATAAATGTAAATAATTTTCAAGTTGTCATCGATTACAAGATTTTTTACATCGCTGATTTTTGAGAGATTCAAAAAATTTGAACCTGCGAACATGGAAAACTGTTCTCCTAATTTTTCATCCAGATATGCCGTTTGGTTTTGTCCAATGGTGCATGCCTCGTTTGTGAAGCTCGTAAAAATCTGGTGGTATGGATAGACAAGTCCTTTTATAAGAGTCTGTTCCACATTTGATTGACCATACATGTCGTATTGTTTTACG
>JAZUEV010000196.1:0-4550 GCA_045640345.1 Treponema sp. | reverse complement strand
ATCGGATTTTACAGAAACAACCAAGCCCCCAAATTTGTGTCGTAAAATAGTCAATCGGTTTTTCTAAAATCAATAGACCGTGTAGGTCGTTAGACCTGAACAAAGACCTGTGTTAAAAAAAACAAGTGTCTGTTGATTTTCAATCGGTTGATAAAAGCTGTTTGATTTCGACGGGCTCAATCGGCACAGCAAGACGCACCAATCAGCCCCCAAATTTGTGTCGCAAAATAGTCAATCGGTTTTCCCAAAATCAACAGACCCCAAATTTATGACAACAATAAAAAAAATCAATTTGTAAAATTATATCATTTCATTATGTTCCCTTGCTAATGACATTCTGGCCACAACCATATATAATAGAAGAAAAATCAGGAGGAAGTGTGAATGAAAAGTACAATACAGTTGTATAGGGTGGGACGATGCAAAAATTGTGGATTGCTCCAAATTATTGTGGGGATCATTCTTTTATCTTCCATCATGTTTTCATCCTGCGAAAATTTTTTGAATGGGGGAGAGTTCAAAACAAAATTTGACAATGCTGTGGAATATGCGAACGCTCCTTTTGCAAAAGTTGAAATCACTGTGGTTGGTGCTGAGACTGCTTTCATTATCCCGGCGGCAGGAACCTATTTCGATAAATATAAATCAGGGGACGTTTTTGAAATCAAGTTCGAGTCACAGACTGGTTACGGCTTCAGTCAATGGCAGGCAGTTCCAGAAGGTTCGGTCACTTTTGAGGATGAAAATTCTGCCACCACAACAGTCAAAATAAATTCCTCCGACGCTCCGATTACCATAAAACCCTATTCACTGCCAAGACCAAAAGTTGTAAGCGCCACTCCCACATACGACTCCAATGGTGTTTACAGGGATAGAACAATCGTTGTCATGTTCAACAAGGAAATGGATGAAAAATCAATCTACTGGACAAAAGATGAGCTTGAAGATTTGGGAGTTTCCGTTGAAAATGCCATTAAGATTGATGATTCGGATTTTTATTATGCCTACAGAGATTCAGAAAATCTTTCCTCCTATGTTTACAAAAATATTGAAATCACAAAATACAATGACTCTTCCGTAAATCTTTTGCAGTATTATGGAGTTCCAAGGTTTGACCGCGCAAATAAAAAAATTCTGCGAATCCCTGCAAATAATGATTCCATGCCTCCAAGTGCAACAGACATTTTGGTTACTTTGAAAAAAGATTTTTTCTATAAAACAGATGATTCTGATCCAATAAGTTTAAGCGATGATTATGACTGGCCTTATTATACAAACGGAAGTTTTGATGATGAATCTCCAGTATTTGTTGAGGATGAGAACAACGGGTTTACTGTAACCATTGCTGACAATCCTGCAGAAGGTGAAGATAATCAGAAATTCTATAAAAGAACAAACGCAGCCGCCAGACAAAATAAAAATGATTTTGATGGAAATGATTTTGCTCTCTATAAAAGTTTAAATTCAAAAAACAAAAAGCTTTGGGTCCGTGGAAGTTTTACAGATGTGGGTTCAGGACCAGGAAGTCTTAAATGGGAAGTCTATAAAGTTGGTAATAACTTTTATCCCTGCACATCTGATGAAGAACAAAAACCGATTCAGGCAGGACAGATAAAAAATTTGAATATATCTGGTTTCAATGCTTCCATCAATTCGGTCTATGATCAGGGCTCAAGTTTTGATAAGGGCGGTGAACTTGTTGAAATAACCGAACTGAAAGATGAGGGACTTTACCGCATTGATTTTATTGCTTCAGATAAAAATGAACGAAGTGCGAGAAAATCATATTACTTTGTACATGATGCTGAATCAAAATCTTTGTTTACAGAAAATCTTATTACTAATTCTCGCCCAGATTTTGCCAACGAAACTGTCAGTTGGAATAATCCTTCAAATCCTGATTTTGATCATGCAATTGTTGAATGCTGGCTTGATGGAAACAAAATAGGTGAGACTTTCGAGGATTCCGCAAAATCCAAATCGGCTAAATTCACTGGACTTGAAAATCAGAAAAAATACGAATACAGATTTTACAGTGTCGATATTTATGGAAATAAATCCAATGATTATGTTGTCTGGAAAGATAATAATGCTGCTCCAGTTACAGACCTATATTCTGATGCTGGCAAGTCTAAAGTTACTTTACACTTTACAACTCCGTCAACGGAAGATTTTGATCATATTGAAGTTTATAAAAATTCTTCCACAACAAAAGAAACTTTATATGCCGATAAAGCCTGTAAAACTTCTGTTAATCCTACAGCAAAATCTACAAAATACATGGTAAGGCCTAACACAAATGCTGGGTATAGTGATACATGGAAGGTATATGCATTTGATTTTGCAGGTAATAAGTCTGAAGTTTGCCAGATTAAGGAAGGTTATGCAAAACCTGGTATGATTGTTTACCAGACAACTGAAAAAGGAGAACCTATAGTTTCAAGCAACTGGTATGGAAACTTTAAATGTGTTGGAGTTCTTTATACAGTAGATGATTATATAAATGTTGCAAGAACTGGTTCCAGAAAAGGTAACTATGTATGGGATATAACAGAATATCCTGATGCATTTATTTGGGGTAAGAATGACTATCCAGCCTACTGGGATACTGAACAGCATGATGATGGTAAACAAGATTACAATAAGATTGTTTCTGGCTATAGAGAGCAGTGTGTTGATTATAGAGATTCACGATGGCCAGAATATGAAACTGTTTGGCATTATCTTGAACAGACTAGAAACAAAAACAATCAATTATTATGGTGGCTGCCAGCCATTGATGATTACAAAACGGTTATAAAGTATATAGATAATATTAATGCTGGAGTTAACTTTATTAATAGTAACGGTGGTTCTGCAGTGGCATATACTGATAGATGGTATGCTAGTTCTTCTGTAAGTAATGAAGATAATCATAAAAGCAAGATTTATGAGCTTAATAAAACTAGTTTTCCAGACAGAAGTCATAGATATAGTTCTGACACATGGAAAGATAAACCTGGATATGGTGTCTGGCACTTTATGACAGAAGTTCCTTTGGATTAAGTTCAACACTTGCACATCTGTCTGTAATTTTTTTGCAGACAGATTTTTTTTTGTGGTTGTGGAAAATCTGTCAAATCATAAATTGACAAATCGTGTTTTGACAAATATACTGATATTATGAGCAATTTTATAGCGCGAGAAACTGAATTAGCGTTTTTACAGGAAAAATATGAATCCAAGGGCGGTCAGCTTGTAATTTTATATGGACGCAGACGAATTGGAAAAACGGAAACCATATCTCATTTTTGCAAGGACAAAAATCCTGTTTTTTTTACATGTACTCAGGCAGAAGATTCTACTCAGTTGAAGAACTTCAGTCAGAAAGTTCTTTCTTTTGATATCCCTCAGCGAAGATATGTTAACGAGTTTTTAAATTGGGAACAAGCATTCCTTGCAGTAAAAGACATACCTGTATTGGATGGCAAAAAACAGATTCTTGTAATTGATGAGTTTCCATATATGGCAAAAGAAAATCCTGAGATTCCTTCAATTCTTCAAAAACTTTGGGATACTGAATTAAAGGATTCCAATGTTATGATAATTCTCTGTGGAAGTGCCATGAGTTACATTGAAAAAGAAATCTTATCTGAAAAGAATCCTTTGTATGGACGTTCTACTGGTATCTACAAAATGCTTCCAATGCCTTATTTTGATTCAGCAAAATTTTTTCCAAAATGGAATAACAAAGATAAAGTTTTGGCTCATGCAATTCTCGGTGGCATTCCATATTATCTTTCGCAGTTTGATGATTCCAAAAACCTTAAACAGAACATTTGCAGTTCGATTCTTAAACGAGGTTCTATTCTTTATTCGGAACCAGAATTTCTTATGAGGCAGGAACTTAGAGAACCTGGGACTTATAATACAATTATTCAAGCTGTTGCCAGCGGAAAAACATCTTTTAATGAAATCCAGCAGTCCACATTGATAGAAAAAGGAAAATTGTCTGTGTATCTTAAAAATCTTGTTGAACTGGGTATCGCCTCAAGGGCGTTTCCAGTTCTTTCATCGGAAAAAGAAAAACAGAACGCGCAGAGAGGGCTTTACCGTTTAAAAGATTCGTTTTTTAGTTTCTGGTATAAATTTGTTTTTCCAAATCTTTCGTCACTTGAATTTGGGGACTGGGAAAATATTTATAATTCAGTCATCGAGCCACAACTTAATGAGTATGCTTCTGCAAGTTTTGAGAATGTTTGCATTGAATGGCTTAGGGGGCAAAATCATAATCACAAGCTTCCGTTTGTGTTTACTCAAATTGGCAGATGGTGGGACAAGAATATTGAAATAGATATTATCGCAGCCAACGAAGATAAGTCACAATTCATTAGTGCCGAATGTAAATTTCATAATAACATGGTAAATGATTCAGATTTAAAAAAACATCTTTTAAAAGATTTGTCACCTTTGAAAAAAAAGGAAAATACAATTATTCATCACTGGTATTTTTCATGGAAAGGATTTACAAAACAAGCAAAAGAATTTGCCAAGAAAAATAATGTAGATCT
>JAZUEV010000195.1:0-3267 GCA_045640345.1 Treponema sp. | reverse complement strand
GCTTCATTTCGCCAAACGAATATGAAGAGCAGTTTCTGAATAGAAAATCTGCAAAGTGCAATAAAAGGACAGCATAAATCTCAATTTCGATTGGGCTATTTATTGACAGAAGAGCAATGCAATTTCCCACTCGTACTGGGTAGGCAACCGTATACATATAAACTGGTCTAACAAATGTCCCGAATAATAACTATAACTATCTCTATATTTATATATTCTGTCAAAACGCTCGACAAACCCTGAATCATAATCTACATAATAGATGTCTTTTATATTTTCGGTGTATATACTCGCACCTGCACCTAATATATGAGCCATACCAACAGTTAAACACTGTTTTGCTATCCAGAATACATGTCCATCGTCTGCTACTTTTACAAAGTCCATACCAAGAATTTTCTTTTGTTCTTTTTCATCTTCGGACTTCCTGGATTCTTCACACTGCATGATGCTTTTTGCTTTTTCAAAATCACCATTGACTGTGCAAAGCCGGGCAAATGTGGTCTTTATTTTTACCGTCTCATTTTCTGCCAATTTTTTTAAATCTTCACCGATGGAATCAAAATATTTGACTGCCGCATCATAACCGTCGGTTTCATATATCTCATAAATTTTTCGCTCTATGCTTGTCAAAACAAGGCTCCTTAAAATGTTTCGCAGTTTAAAAACTTAACCAGTTTGTCATATACTGCATCTCGTTCTGATTTAGAGTTCCATGAAAATATATAATCATTAGATTCATTAGAAACATATTCATTAGAAAAATATTCATCAAAAGAATAAATATTATTATTACAAAACTTAAGAGATATCAGATAACAGTCTTTGTCTTCTACAGGCTTTGGATAAGAAGTTTCTGGATTCGTACGCCCATTAAACTTTTCGATTTGCATAATATGGTTAAATTGAAGAATTCCAGAATAATAATGTCCATCTTGATAAAGTATTCGATCACTATAATGCTTACAATGCTTAGCTCGGACTTTTTTCCAATTCTTTACGCAAATACATTTCATATCATCTCCTCCGTTATTTGTACTATTCGGTTTCGTTATTGTTTCCGCAAATTCATTGTCATTATTCAATGCACACATTCTGAGCATCTGGGATGTTACCAAAAGCGAATCTCTTTTTTCCAGATTATTTATTTTATTTTGATTCGATTCATAAAATTTTTTCGCCGCCCCAAATCCTTCTGCCTCATATTTTTCTATCAACTGTCTTTCAATCTCATTCATAGCCTGCCCCTTTTAACTTGCACTTTTTAAATCAAAATCTTTTATTTTCTCCCTGAGTTCCTTTATCTTTTTCTCAAGGGTCACGGAAATTGATTTTGTTTCCTTTTTTACAGAAATTATATCATCCGTAGTCAATTGCTTCGATGTTGATTCATTTCTGCAAATCTTTATATACAGTTTCTCTATTGCATTATTTACAATAGATTCAATGTCGCTTCCAGAATATCCTTCTGTTTCCTTTGCTAGTTTCTGCAAATCTATTTCCTCAGTGCTCTTTCCCTTCGACTCAATCTTTAATTTAAATATTTCCATGCGCTCTTTTTCATTCGGCAAATCGACAAAGAAAATCTCATCAAAACGACCACGCCTCAAAAATTCTGGTGGAAGATTTGAAATGCTGTTGGCTGTTGCAACTATAAAAACAGTGTTATCCTTTTCCTGCATCCATGTAAGGAATTGTCCGAAAAGTCTTTTTACAATGTCACTGTCACCACTGTTTCCCTCAATTCCAGAAAATGCTTTCTCCAGTTCATCTATCCAAAGCACGCATGGACTGAATGATTCCGACAATGAAAGAGCCTTTTTCATATTTGCGTCAGATTCTCCCACATATTGTCCCAGCAGAGAACCTACATCCAAACGCACAAGAGGAACTTTAAACAATGACGCCACGGCTTTTGCTGTCAAACTTTTTCCACAACCTGGCATTCCGACAATCAAAATTCCTTTTGGAATTGAGACCCCAAATTTTTGAGCGCTTAAAACATCCCTGTAAATAAATTCCTTGTTTTGAAGCCACTCCTTTAATTTCCCCAATCCTCCAATCTTTCCAAAATCAACAGGACGGTTTATTATTTCAAGTATCCCGGACTTCTTGATCAACTGTTTTTTCTCATCCAGAATGAGAGAACTTTGTTCTTTGGAGATTGTTCCGTTTCCATCAACTGCGGCAATAGTCAATATTTGCTCAATCTGATATTTATGCAATCCTTTAAGAGCATAAGAGAATTCACTGAATTTGTCATCGTTTTCCAAAAATGTACATGTGAACTTATTACCCAATATATAGTCTTTGACAACCTGTTTAATGTCATTGTCATCAAGAGGATTTATATCAACAACAGTTATCAAATTTTCCAACTCTTTCGGATACTGAACACTTCTGCTTTCAACAATAAAAACGATTGTTGCATAGTTCTCATCCGTGATGCTTTTTTCGGCAATATCCCGAATATACGAAATCACATCGGAAAATTCTGGACCGCCATTTTCAAAAGTTCTACTGATATCTCTCAAAACAATAAGCTGTGGACGCAAAATTCCATTCTCAAATCTAGTTTTCAGAAAATTAGTCAGGAAGCCTTCTTGATTTGGTTTATTCTCAGTTGTAAATTCACCATCAGTAGAATCATCTGATTCATCTTCACTTTCCCCGTAATCCAATAAATTTTCCGAGTCCCCGTGACATTCCTCCCTGGCCCCATAGGATTCTGAATATGTCCAATAATCAAATCCACTAAGCATGGAATCTTTTCTCAAGCCTTCAATAATATCCCTAACAGCGAAAAAATCTGAGTTCTGAATAAAAAAAAGAGGATGTTTGGATTTTATATAATTCAAGATTGTCTTTACTTCGTTTCCGTACATTTTTAAACCTCAAGATAAACTATTTCGTCAGACGGTAATGCTCCCTTAAAAACAACTCCGTCTGTCAAGACAACGTTTTCAGAAACCGCCAATACATTTATTGTTTCATTGGAATCAGAAGACCTCACATAAGTTGCGCACTCAATGGAAAGTATATAAAAAGATTTTCCTCCATCCTCCAAATTTTTCCAGTCCCCTGCGGCTTCTTTTGCCAAAGCGATTTTGAACTTTGGATTTCCGTCAAACATTGATTTCAAGACAGTTCTATCGGCAATAATTTTTTGGTATTCCTGGAAGGAATGGCTCTCCACTAATTTTTCCGGTAAAATATCGTTTTGTTCCAGTTTGACAAAAAAATTGAAAACAGTTGATTTTTTCTTTT
>JAZUEV010000194.1:0-2836 GCA_045640345.1 Treponema sp. | reverse complement strand
ATAGGGCTTATTATAGCATATTTTAAACCAAATGTTAATTGCAGAACGATGTACTAGAGGTTTCCTCCACAATGGGGGATTCACAAAGAAAAAACGGTTACACGACTTTTGTTCAGAGGCATAACCGGAGTTCCTGCCAATTTAATGGTCGTCAATCCAAACAACTAATCCTTGGCCTTGAAGTTGAAAATAGGTTTTATGACCTTTACAATCTCCGCCGTTGGTTCAATGTTTTCCACAATATCGTCCATTGTTTTGTATGCCATAGGAGATTCGTCCAAAGTATCCTTTGAAACTGTGGTGGAATATATGCCTTCCATCTGCTTTTTAAAATCCTCCATGTTAAGATTCTGTCTGGCTTGTTTGCGACTCAAAACACGACCTGCTCCATGAGGTGCAGAACAGTTCCAATCCTCGTTTCCTTTTCCGATGCAGATAAGTGAACCGTCCCTCATGTTGATTGGAATCAAGAGTTTTTCACCCTTCATAGCACTGACGGCACCTTTCCTAAGAATCATGTGCTCGGTGTCGATGTAGTTATGAATGGTTGTAAACTGCTCGACAATTTCATCCAATTTTAATCGGAGACCAATGGAAATGGACTCCACCATGGCCTTTCTGTTCAACATGGCAAAATGCTGCATAATTTTCATGTCATTTATATAGTCGTCAAACAAATATCCAGAAACATAGGCCAAGTCTTTTGGAATCAATACTTCTGACTGAGAATTTATTTCAGAAATCATTCCTTGGATCTCGTTTTCCTTGCCTGAGTCCTTCAATTCCTGAATCTTTTTTTCCATATTGACCTTTGCGTTCCCGTTCAACTGCTCCCAGGCCTTGTCCTGATAGTAGTGTGCAATCTCCAGTCCTGCGTGACGACTGCCAGAATGAACCACTATGTACAAATTTCCATCCTCATCTCTGTCCGCCTCAATAAAATGATTGCCGCCACCTAAGGTTCCAAGGCTTAATTTTGCTCTGTGCTTGTTGAATTTACCTTTGATGTTGTCCCATTCAACATTCTCCACATATTTGTGCTGGAATTTCCTTATGTCATAGCCACTTGGAATGTTTCGCCGAATGATTCTGTCCAAAATAGCGGGGTCAAAATTTTTTGCCGCATCGGAATCTTTATGTATGACAAGTGTTTCCATGCCGCAACCAATGTCAACGCCAACCAAATTTGGTACAATCTTGTCCTTGAGTGTCATGGTTGTTCCGATAGTACATCCCGCTCCTGCATGGACATCCGGCATCAGTCTGATTTTAGCTCCTTCTGTAAACTCTTGGTCGCACAAAACCTTTATTTGCTCCAAAGAGTTCTCATCGACTACATCTGTAAAAACTTTTGCACTGTTAAACTTTCCTTCAATGATTTTCATAGTTCTTTCCTTTTGTTTGCTAAATCCCTAAAACCATGATTTTAGGAATACCTTTTATGCAGTCCAAACTTGAATACCGCGCCCCTGTTTTCGGTCGTTTTTTGGGTACTGGTTCTGAGTAGATGGTTTTTCCATGAGCCCTTCAACCAATCCCTGGTCTGCACATTCGATTTCCGTCTCAACCAATTCGGTGACAACCATTTCATCGATTTTTACATCTAAAATCTGTGCCAGCACAACAAGATTGTCGATGGTGGGCATGTTTTTTCCTGCAAACCAATTGTAAATAGTCTGGACATAGGGAAAACCCATTATCGCCTGCAATTGACGGACAGAGATTCCCTTTGCTTTAATAAGATTCTTGATTTTTTCTCCGGTGGCAACTAAATCCAAAACCGGCTTAAGATATTTATTGTTCACGTTGTAACTCCTTTTATTTAGGGAGCATCAACGTTTTGAAGAATTACGCTGAAACTCCTTTTGCAAAAATTGACTTCCCAAAATATGTCATTATCTGTTCTTGTTCAGATTCTTTTAGACTTTTGAGAACTTCCTGACCCTGGAACATTCCAAAATCGATTAGGACAGATGCCATAGTAAGACTGTTTGAAAGATAGCTGTTTGTGTTTTTTCCTACAATGAACTCCATGTCCAAACCTCCTGTTCCAAGACCATTTCAGCGATGGTCAAAATCTGCGTCGTTCAACGCTTATATTCATAATATATCACAAAGAAAAATAATTGTCATTAAAGACGTTCTTTAATTTAAAAAAAATCATCAAAAAAAATGGATGATTTTATTGACGATGGACATTTTGACGACTATATTTATAGAAAACTTGGGACATCTTCTAGGGACTTTTTTTGGAATGTGCGATTTTCTTGGGTTTGGGTGAACAAAAATTTAAATGAATCTTGTTGTTTGGAACCCTTTATTAAATTCGGAGGTGATGAGGTGGATAATGCTTGTGGAAGTATAAAGAAAACTGATTCTGTCGATGATTGCATGGGCAATATTGATTTGGATGATGTTATCAATTATGCGTTGTCCCAATTTAGAGGTGGTTCGATTCATGGTATCACTCATTGGAAAAATGTTGATCGCAACGGACTAGAACTTGCAGAAACAACGGAAGGCGTGAACAAGAGGGTGGTGCGGTTGTTTGCATATCTTCATGACCATCAACGTAGCTGGGATGGTTGCGACAAAGAACATGGACCTCAAGCCGCAGACGCATTGTTGGATATTGCCAACACGATTCTTTCTGATTTGTCTGATGATGAATTCGATATGCTGTACAAGGCGTGCAGAATTCATACTACAGCGAGAAGACCTACTGGAAATCCAACGGTTGATACATGTATAGATGCGGACAGACTGGATCTTGGAAGAGTTGGAATAACTCCTGATCCTGAAAAAATGCTTACCGATGCAGGAAAGATTTTGGCAG
>JAZUEV010000193.1:0-5956 GCA_045640345.1 Treponema sp. | reverse complement strand
ATGAGGGTAGGGAAGTACCATTCCAATCTGTTTCGGTCAAAGTATCCGAAATGCTCGTCGTAAGGACCGTTTTCATTGACCTGAGCGGCACCATTGTCCCAGAACACTGCTGGCATTCCTTCATCCATGGCCTGTCCAAAGAAGTACTGGAACCAATTTTCTCTTTCCTCAAGATTGTTTTTGTTTGTGGCTCCACATTCCCCAATCACAATCGGGAAACCGTCGTAGGCAAACTTGGATGTGAGACGCTGGAACATGGATTTCAACTGACTTTTGTGGACTCCCGTAAAGAATTTTGTTCCTGGATCCTGCATGGCAAAGTCATAAGGGCTGTACATGTGGACGCTGAGAAGAAGTCTGTTGGATGCTGAATCCTTTGGCATATAGAAATCTTCGTTCAAGGCGGTGTCTGGAGATGCGGCGTAGGATGGGACCATGATAAATCGTTTTGCATTGTTTCCGCCACTTTTTCTGATGGTGTTCACGATTTCCTGGTTGTATTCCATGATCATGTCCAAGGCGGCCGTGCACATGGCGTCATTTGGATCGAGCCACCATTCCTTGTCAGTGTTCTTCAGTCGAGGCTCGTTCATGGTTTCAAAAATCAAGTGGTCGTCGTAGGAGTTGTTGAAGGTCAGGCAGATTTGGGACCACACGTTTACCAGGAATCTCAATGACTCCTCACGACTTTCATCCAATGGATAATATCCCTGTCCGTATTTTACATTAGATGATTCAGCGTTGTCGTGGTGGGTGTTGAGAATGACATACATATCTTCGGCTATAGCCCAGTCCACGATTTCCTTGACCCTTGCCATCCATTTTGGGTCGACGGTGTAGTTCTTGTCTGTAAGATGGTTGTGCCAGGAAGTTGGAATCCTTATGGTCTTGATTCCTGATTCAGCCAACTTTTTGATCATCGCCTGACTTGTCTTTGGCTGGGACCATGATGTTTCCGATGCCATGCCCCTTGCTCCGACAGCGTCCATTGTGTTTCCCAAGTTCCATCCAATTTTCATGTCCACCACAAAATCTGCTGCTTCAAGGGATGAGAATTCTTTTTTCTTTGATTTTGAATCGTCAAAATTTTTTTTCCATGTCTTGTATTCAGCTGAAAGATATGTTTTGTTATCGGAGGTGTCTTTTTTTCCTCCAGCCCAACAGCTTCCAAAAGTCAAAGCCATGGAAATGGTTGCCAAAATCTTGGTGATTTTTTTCATTATCTACCTCTGGTATGGTTTATAAAATGTGGACAATGGAAAGGAATCTCTAAAGGTTTCCTGAATAGTTTTTCCAAATCCTGGTTCTAGTATAACACGGTTTATTTAAAACTGGCAAATAAAAAATGAAATGGGCAGGCTGTCCGATAGAAAATACGATGTTTAAGGACGATAAGATAAATTCAAAATGATTTTCAATCTTCCATAAAAAAATCCCCCTAGCGTTTAGGAGGATTAAGGGAAGACCCTTGACTAGATTCTATGCATAGCTGAAAATACTTTTTCGGACATAAGGTTTACTTCAACACCCATGTTGTGACCTTCGTCTGTCAAAAGTTTTCTTGCTTCGTCGATTGGATTATCAGACTTGTCCAGGTCAACCATCATCATCATGACAAAGTTGCCGCTAAGAATGGTCTGGGTGATATCGTCGATATTGATAGAATGTTGCGCCAAAAAAGCGGAGACCTTGGCAATAATACCCACCTTGTCTCCACCGACTACAGTAATGATTGCTTTCATGTTTTCATTATACTCCAATTCTGTTCTATTGTCCACTGTCAAAACTAAGGACCACAGTCTAAACTTTTGGGATGCCCTTTAACCGTTGTAGCTTGGCGTGTGTGGTTCATAATTGTCGAGCCACTTTTTTACAGGAACGACCCAATCAGTTTCGTCCTTTCCTTCATCAACAAAAATGTTGTACATTTTCCACATATAGTCGTTGGCTTCCTGCTTGTCTTCTTTTTTGACATCGGGAGCGTTTGCAAAAAGAGCGTCCAAGAATTCTTTTGCTTCCTTGTCGGTAAAAATTTCTGGAGCCACTTTTCTGAGCATAAAAAGTCCCGCCGGAATACAGTTGACGCTGTGCTGCTTGACATACAAAACCGATTCACCGATGTCGATGGCGCGGTCAAAAAGTTCTTTGTTCCATAAATCCTTGTCCGACTGGCTGAAACCTTCCCTGTCAAAAATCTTCCTATAATAAGCGAATGCCATGGCTATTGTGACGATGTGGAGACTGGGGACGCACATATAGTGGGGGTCTGTTTTTCTAAGTTTCTTGATTTTCTTTTCATCGCACTGTGGTCTGAAAGTTGTGGTCATCTTGTATGAATAAAGTTTGTAGGCTTCCGGGTAAATCAATGCCATATAGCTGAACCATTCCGCAGCCAGATTGGCTCCACTGTTATAGCTGTAGCGGGTCATCATCATGTCCAAAGTCCTGAGCCACATTCCAATGAAATCATAGTACACGGAAAGCTTGGACGGAACAAATGGAACAGTCTCATCGATTTTGTGGTCCACATGTTTGACTTCGATTTTTTTTAGTCCCATCTTTACAAAGTGCTGTGGAAAGAAAAACAGTCCTGCCATTCTCAAAAGAAAACCCATCATATAAAAAAATGCTTTTGGATGGGCGATACATTTCATTGTGCAATGGAACTTGCTGAAAGTGTACAAGGATTTTCCGCTGGTCTTTTTCAATCCACTTTTTGTTGCCTTGTGTTTTTTTCCTTTCTGATAAGGAAATTTCATCTGTTCCGTAGGATTCTGATAGTCGTAGTTCTGGTAAAAAGTTTTCATCAAAATATTATATCACATTGTTCCGATGTTGACAATTGTGCAAGGTGGGACATTTTTGTAGGAACCGATTATAAATTTACAGACACTGGTGGGGAGAATTTACAAACGGATTTGTTCGGGGTTAACGCCCCTCACGACTTTTATATGCATACCAATGATTATTCCGAGCACTCAATTTTCATTATTTGTTTTTGTGAAAACTCCAGATTGTCCATACTAAAGGGCATCTCTGAAAAATACTTTTTCAGTAATCCTAAATAAATTCCTGGGACTTTTCGTATTCATCGAGCCGTCTCAATTTTTCATCATCCAGACGAACCAAGAGATTTTTTTCCTGTGTGGGAAGGACCAATCCCTTTGGACCGTTTTTTGCGCGACGGAGATATTTGACTTGAGTGTAATACAAATCGGCCTGGCCATTTCTTCTTGCCTTTGAGTGATACACTGCCAAATTTCCGGCATACAGAAGTATATCCAATGGAATGGACTTGTCTTTCCTTGCCTTGACAAAAACATATCCACCTGCAAAATCCCTTGTGTGCATCCATAGGTCTGAGCCTTTGACCGTGTGTCTCAAAAGGTCGTCGTTTTCATTTGCCGTGCGTCCCACGATTATTGTCCATCCATCGATTTCATAATGCAGACCTGGGTGGGGCTTTTGGTTTTTCTGTTTTGGGGATGTGTCGTGCCTAAGAAGCTGCTCGATTTTTATGACATTTTTTTCTTTGAGGATCGCCTGGTATTCATCTTCCAGAGCCTTGATGGATTTTTCCGACATCTGTATGTCATGGTCAAGACTCTCCATTCCTGACACAGCTTTTTTGTATTGACCGTAGTAGTCGTTGGCATTTTCCGTCACCGATTTTTTACCGTCCATCCTGATGCAGACAATTTCATCCGTGTCATAATCGATTACTTCCAAAGTTGTTCCGCCATCCCATTCAGAACCGAATGCCAAAATCAAATCCCCTGTATGCTTGAGGACTTCAGAGTTTTGGAACTGTTGTTTCTTTGCCAAAAGCTTGTTCAAGGCGCCCGTCATTTTTGAATGTTTGACATTGTACCATTTTTCGGCTTGAGCCAAAAGAGATTCCCTTGATAGGGTTGAAGCATGCTCGGTGTAGAAGAAATCTATTTTTTCGTTGAAGGACAGACTTTCAAAAGGAGTCCTCTGGTCTTTTGCGTCGTATTTTTCCTTCAGGTCTGACAAATCTCGGATTGGAAATTTTTCCAGTGACTGTTTTTTTTCATCCTCCGATGGATTTTTTTCTTCTATATAAAAGGTCGCTCCTGTGATTTCGTTTTTCTTTGGACGACGGTACATGCAGTCCTGGATAAGTCCATTCTCGTCTGTGACAATAACATTTGCAGCCCCAGACCAAAGACGTATATAGATAAAATATTTTTGCTGCCATGTGGACACATCCATCTTCACGATTCTGTCCAATCCCATCTGGCTGCAGCTATTGATTCTCATGCCCTGAACATTCGAACGAAGGAATTGGTGAAAGCGAAGGGGTTTTTCGTTTTTGGGGACCTTGTATCTGGTTTTGTTGATTCTACAGGCGTTTGCTCCAGTGCAGATGACAATGTTGGACAGCTCTCCATTTTTTATGACGCGGAAAGATATCATATCGTATCCAGGCTGCACAATCTCCTGAATGAAAGACCCCTCAAGGTCCAGCTCCTCCAAGACCAAATTCAATTCGTTGCAGTTCAAAGACATTTTTTGCTCCTAGTTGTTCATCAAATCCTGGATGTCGGCAAGTTTTTGTTGGACTGCGTAGGTAATCTGTGCCTGGGTCTCCAATCTTTGTGCCAGCATCTTGCTAAGAAAGATTCCGTAGTGAGGATTTTTTCTGATGAGGGACAGGAAATCTGCCTTGGGGATTTTGATAAGCTTGCAATCGTTGCCCAAAGCCACAACTGTAGCTGTTCGTCTGTCGTTCAAAAGAAAAGCCATCTCTCCAATAAACATATCGTTGGGGGTGAGCATGGTGTTGTATTTTTTGTTCACGTAGACACCGAACTGACCTGAGACGATGAAGAAAAGGTCGTTGGTCATTTCATCCTGACGGCACACCACCTGTTTGTCCTTGTAGGTGATAACGTCAAATGTGTTCATGATTCCTGGAATGGAGTTTGTGTTGTTGACCCTGTTGGCAATGGAGAATGTCACCTGGTTACCCTTGTCGTTGTAGCAAAGTTTTTTTACGAACTGCTGGCTAAGGGAGATGCCTCGTCCATGGGTTTCCTCTTCCTGATTTTCTGCTTCCTTTGCTTTTTTTTCAAGCATGGTTTTCCAATCAAAACCGTCACCGTCGTCTTCAATCCTAAATGCCGATGCCTTTTTTCTGATGGCGTATGAGATTCTGATTTTTCGTTCCCTGTATTTTGGGTCGTTGGCTTTTTTCTGAAGAAGCTCCATGATATCGCCACCACTCATAAGCCATTCCGTTTTTTCCTGATAGCTGATGTCCAGGTTTCCATGCTCCACGGCGTTGGTCAAAAGTTCCATCAAAGTCATCTGGAGACCGTCTTTATCTTCCAAGGAAATTCTGTTGGTGTTGTAGAGATAGTTGACCAAAAAGTTGGTGTAGAAACGGATGTCCATGGGGTCGTTGTTGCAGACAAACTGTCCTTCCTCCTGACCACCGATAATATCCTGCATTCCCCTTGTGAAAAGAAATTTCTGGTTCTGGTAGAGGATGCGCAAAAGTCGTCCAAAATGGTGTTCAAAATCTGGAACAGTGAGGACCGAAATAATATTGTCGTCCTTGATCATCTCCATCTGTCGAACCTCTTCCCTGTTGGAACATATAGCGATGATTCCACCATAATGAAGCCAGGAATCTGAGTTAATGGCCTCCAAAATTTTGTTGCAATCAATTTCAGGGGACGAAAAATCCAGCACCTTGATTTCAGGCATCTCGTAGTTGATATATGAAATCACGTCATCGGTTTTTTCGAAGCTGATGGAATCAAAAAAACTTGGAAAAAGAGATTTTGCTTTTACCGCTGTATCCAATACTTTCTGGTTTGTGGATGCTACTACAATTTTTTTCATAAACAGGCTCCATATTTTAAGACATCTTTCCTTAATTTTCGGTAATTCTTTAATAGAATTTAGGTAATAAGGCGAATGTTGG
>JAZUEV010000192.1:0-5360 GCA_045640345.1 Treponema sp. | reverse complement strand
CAGGACTCTTACCGGCGACAATGACACTGGCCGAATCAGCACGTTCCATGGATTTTGTGTTTCTGTTTTGCAGGAAGATTCAAATGCCGTCCAATATCCTAAAAGTTTTTTGGTCCTTGATAATTCTGATATTGATGCCATGCTGCAGATGATTTATGACGAAAGAAATTTGACTTTGCGCAACATGACTTTTTCGGCTGCCCGTGACATGATTGAAATCCGTAAACTTTTTAAGGAACCAAATTATTATGAAGATTTAATTTGCATGAGTCTGGAACAAATCCATCAAAAATATTTGGACGCAAAAACCAGCGACGACATAATTTTTTATGGTTATCTTTATCAGCAAAAAAAATGTTTTGGATTGGACTATAATGATTTAATAAAATTCACTTTGTACATTTTTAAAACCAATGACGAAATAAAACAAAAGTGGCAGGAACGACTTGAATACATAATGATTGATGAGTTCCAGGACATTGATACAATCCAATACGAACTGATGCAAGTGTTGTGCGAATATCATAAAAATCTTTTTATTGTTGGCGACCCAGACCAAACAGTCTACACATGGCGTGGAGCTAATGTCCGATTTCTTTTGGATTTTGATGAAAATTTTCCAGATGTGCAAACAATTATGATGATGAAAAATTATCGATCCACTCCACAAATTTTACGAGCCGCAAATTCATTGATTTCACACAACACAAACAGAATTAAAAAAGATTTGATTCCTTGTTTGAATGGAAATTTTTTAAGTGAATATTATCATGCAAAATCGGCAGAGGAAGAAGCAAAAGTCATTGCACAAAAGATTTTGGAATTGACAAAAGACGGATATAAATTTTCAGATATCGCCATACTTTTTAGGGCACATTATGTTTCAAGAAATTTGGAAGAAATCTTTCAGCAAAAAGAAATCCCCTACACTCTTTTTTCTAGCGTTCCATTTTTTTCACGGGCGGAAATCAAGGACTCCCTTTCATATTTAAGAATGATTGCCTACAAAGATGATTTGTCTTTTGCAAGGATATGCAACAATCCAAAAAGAAATCTTGGTGAAAGGCGAATGAATTTTTTGAAAGAGTTTTCCCAGCAAAACAATTGTTCACTTTACCAAAGTCTGAAATTGAATTTGGATTCTGAACTTTTTTCAAACACAAAGGCTGAAGATTTTATAAATCTGATTGAACATTTTTCAAGCTGCTACGAGAACATGCAGATTTCAGAACTCTTTAGTTCAGTGATGCACCAAAGTGGATATGAAAAATCATTAAGGACGGAAGGAAGCCAGGAGAGACTGGACAATCTTGCAGAACTGAAGCAGTCAATTTATGAATACGAAACAAATTGCGGTGAAGAATGTGATTTGGAAAATTATTTAAAGCACGCGGCTCTTTACACTTCCAGCGATACTGTTGTTCAAAAAAATATGGTGAGACTTATGACTGTCCATGCAGCAAAGGGTCTGGAATTTCCAATTGTATTTTTGTGTGGACTGAACGAAAATATTTTTCCATCAAAAAAGACCGACAACAAAGCAGCGATGGAAGAAGAAAGACGATTGGCATTTGTTGCAGTTACAAGAGCGCAGGAAAAACTTTTTTTAAGTGAAGCAGAAGGAGAAAATCATGGCGACGGATTTCGCTACCCTTCCAGATTTATTTTTGACATTGGAAAATCAAATCTGAACATAACAAAGAAACCTCCAGAAAATGTTTTGACCAAAGCAAAAAAATATATTGAAACTTCTATTGATGATTTAGAAAAAATGGATGCAATAAAAGATTTAAAAGTCGGAGACAGAATCGCTCATGCCATTATGGGAAAAGGTGAAATCCTTGAAGTAGACGACCGAAAAAAAATCTACACCATAATTTTTGACGGCCTGTCCACCCCAAGAAAAATTTCTTTTAGAGCCGGATTGAAGAAGGAGTGAAAAACAATCCCTGCCATTTACATGGAATTGACAGGGCCAACTCTTAAAATATTAAATCACACGGATTCGGAAAATCTAACGATTTTTCATAAAATAAAATCACTAAAAAGATTTTGCGTTAGCAAAATCCAATCCGTGTGACAACCTTTAAAATATTAAATCACACGGATTCGATAAATCCAACAATCTTCCATAAAAACTTTCACTAAAAAGATTTTCTGTTAAGAAAATCCAATCCGTGTGACAACATATTTATTTTACCAATCCTTCATACAATCCAAACAACTTCCCCACACATTCACTTTCCGATATTCCCACTTTGAATCCATAGGCTTCCATAACTGCTTTGTCGTTTTCTTTGTGGGCTTTGTTGAGTTCTGGGTAAAGCAGAATGTTTGAGTACATTTCACCAAGCGACGAATCTGGATATTTTGCTCTTGCGTCCAGAATTGATTGGGCGGTGTTTATAATTTTTAATTGAGAATTGATAATTGACAGTTCGGTTTTGTCGGTTGGCAAGTCTTCGCTATTAAGTGTCCATTTGCCGTTTTGCATTTTCAATTTTGCATTGTCAATTTTCAATTGTTGCGGGAATGGAAAATTGTTGTAGACAATATCCTTTGAATAACGATAATCGCTCTTTAATCTTCCACAAACTGCACGCATCCAAGCATTGTGAACATTTGATGTGAGAATTCCAAAATCGTAGAGAGTAGCATCGGGTAATATCTTTACAAGATTACTTGCAATTACATCAGGAGTCATAAATCCCATTGGAATATATTTTCTTTTTTCTGACGAAACTTCTGGAATTATGATATAAGTTGATTCAGGAAAATTTTCCACATGAAATCTGGTTGGAGTTTCTGCAAGTTTCTGTGTAGGTTTACTTGAACTTGAAAGTCTGAATTCTTCAACTGCTTTTATTCGTTTCATTACTTCAGGCATTTTAACAAGTTCGCTTGGATTTACTTTTCCAACAAATAAGCAATATCTAAAATAACGGTTTATAAATTCATCAGAACCAACCCATTTTCTGAACAGTTTTTCTGATTTAGGTTCCTTCTTTATAAATTCCTTCATTTCGTCTTCTGTAAAAAGATAATTTCCACCGTCAATCGGTTTATTTCCAATTCCAATTTCAGGAACATCACACAAAGGTTTATTTCTGCTTTCAATAAAAATATTCGGAGCATCAAGCAAATACGCATTAATATTTTTCGCTTCAACAAAAACTTTATCAGAAGTGTAAATGCGTTTTAGAGTGTCACACGGATTCGGAAAATCTAACGATTTTCCCATTTCTTTATCTTGATTTTGCGTTAGCAAAATAGAAGACCTGTGACAATTACAACTAAATCCAATAATCACACAATGAACATGAGCTTTTTCTGTGCTTTCGGAATCCCATCTGAAAGTTCTGTAGGCAAAATCAAATTTAATTCCGTCCTCAAAGAGAGGCTTGAACAAAATTGCAGGTTGCTCACCTTGAGTAATGGAATTTGTAGAAACAAGAGCTGCGTGAATTTGAGTTCCCTTCATCAAATCAGCACATTTTTTGTACCAGCAGGAAACATAATCCAGATTTCCAACGCCTTTAAGTTTTTCACCAAAAACCGAAAGAACATCTTTTTTCTGTTCCTCATTCATTACCCTTGCACCCAAAAACGGCGGATTTCCGATGATGTAAAGAGATTCCGAATCTAGTTCGGAATGACTGTCATGCTGAACTTGTTTCAGCATCTTAACAGGGAAAACTTCTTCCCAATCCAATCTAAGAGCGTTGCCTTCCACGATGTTGTTGTAAGTTTCAAGAGGGAAGAATTGGGATTTTGAATTTACGCTTGAAGGAGATTCCAGAAAAGTTTGAGCTTCGGCAATCCAAAGTGCAGTTTTGGCAACAGACACAGCAAAATCATTTATCTCAATTCCATAAAATTGCTGAATGGACACCTTGATATATTCGTCCACAAAAAGACCGCTGTTTCCCAGTTCTTCCAAAATTTTATTTTCAAGACGACGCAAACTCAAATAGCTTTCAGTCAAAAAATTACCGCTACCACACGCAGGGTCAAAGATTTTTATGGAAGCAAGTTTATTTTGCAACGTTTCATATTCAGCTTTTTTTTGATTAGAAGATTTTGATGAAGACTTGATGTTTACAAATTCTTCTTTCAGATTGTCCAAAAAAAGTGGATCAATAACTTTATGGATATTTTCAATGGAAGTGTAGTGCATTCCACCATCATGACGAGTTTCTGGATTCAAAGTAGATTCAAAAACCGCACCAAAAATTGTGGGAGAAATATCCTTCCAATTGAAATTTCCTTTTTCCAAAAGAAGATTTCTGATTTCTTCATTAAATCGTGGAATAAGATTGTCTTCCTCTGAAAAAAGATTTCCGTTCACATAAGGAAACTGCGAAAATTTTTCATTCAGATCAAAAAACTTGTCAGGTCTTTCTTTCTCTTTCACATTCAGAACTGCAAAAAGCTGTTTGATTCCCTCACCAAGATTTTCCGCTGAATAACTTTCCACAAAACTATGAAACATTCCTTTTCTTCCAAAAAGTTCAGAATCATCTGCATACAAAAGAAAAATCAAACGAACACAAAGCATGTTCAAACTTCGCTGATGTGCTGGTGAATCGTTATATTTTTTTGACAGAATCTCATAAAGCTCATCAACAATTTTTCCGGCTTCCACAGAAAGAGCCATTTCTTCCTTGATTTCTTTTTTACCTGTGTCATAAATCATCGAAAGATTGTGAAGTTCGTTCGGTAAATCCTCAAGTCTAATCGTGTAAGATTCGCTGTCCATTCTGTCCATATCGTGAATTTCAAAACTCACAAAATTGGAAACGATAATCCACCTGGGACGCTCCGAATAATTTTGATTGGAACCATAACGCTTTGCCTGTTGATAGGGAGTTAGAAACTGCCCGTCCGATTGTTTTTCACCTTTCGACAAATCAATCTTAGAAGCTTTCTGTTCAATTAGAACTTTCGTAGAAGCAATATAACCATCAATAAAATTTTTTCCAGAACTAAATTCCTTCGGAACAGGGCGTTCAAAATCAATAAATTCCGCCACATTCTCAATTCCAAAAACTTCCGTCAAAAGTGTTGTCCAAAACAACTGACAAAACTGTCTTTCATTGCTTTTATTCGTTTCTGTCTCAGCAATTTTCTTAGTCCAGGTTTCAACAAAAGTCTTTGCTTTCTGTTTTTGATTTTTCAGTTCCATTTGTGTTATTTTCCTCTATTCACTATTATACTCTATTTTTCAATCTCTTGCCATTCCATATAATAAAAAATTTTTCATTTTTGCGAAATAGATTTTCTACTGTTGTATTTGCAAATCTTTTCAATAGGAGCAATTTTGAGTTTAAAAAACGAACCTCTGGTTGAATAGTTTCATG
>JAZUEV010000191.1:0-1925 GCA_045640345.1 Treponema sp. | reverse complement strand
ATGGGCATATCTAAAAAATACTTTTCATAGATGTCCAGAATATTTTATATTCCTATCGAGTTTTAGGCTTTGAGGTTGCATGGCTTAAAACATCGTGTTTTCAAAGTTGTTTCTAAAAATTGTATTTTTAGAGACTCCATTATGACGGGAGGCTATTTTGAGCGATATTGTTCTTGGACTTGATATTGGTACCAGTTTTGTTAGATGTGTTATTGGTAAGGTAGAATTTGTTGAAGGTGAAAGACAGGTCTCGATTATTGGTGAATCCCAGGTTCGGTCTCCAGGTTTGTCGGACTGTAATATTACAAACCTAAACGCCATGTCCGAAGCGATTGTTGAAGCAGTGGAGGATGCCGAAGACTGTGCAGGTTTTGAAATAAAAGGAGTCTATACTGCCATCGGTGGAAAACAGGCTGAGGGTCGTAGTTCCACAGGTGGGGTAGCAGTCGATCCAAGCGGAAACAACCAATGCGTGGAAATCACTGAGGATGCAAAAATCCGTGTGCAGGAAGTCGCTAGAGCTGTCATCCACTCAATGGGAAAAGAACTTCTGCAGGCGATTCCCCAGGAGTATAGGGTTGATGGAAATCCTGTTGGAAAAAATCCAATCGACATTATGGGTGTCCGTCTGGATATCTCCGTTTATCTCATCTCCGTCACAAAATCTACCCTCGTGAATATTGAAAACTGTCTCAGCCGAAGCAAACTGCTTTTGAATGGACTTTACCTCAAGACCCTCATGGCGGCCATCGCGACTTTGCGTGACGAGGAAATGGAGTTGGGGTCTATCCTTATTGATATCGGAACCCAGTGCACCGACGCTATCGTGATCTACAAGGGAGCTCCAATCTATATGACCACCATTCCTTATGGAGGCGAAAGCGTTACAAATGATATAGCCATCGTGAAAAATCTTCCAAAATCTGAAGCCGAGAGACTGAAGATTGAATACGGTAGCTGTATGCTGGACGATGATGAATGGGATACTGATGTTTTGATTCCTGAAATCGGTGCAAGACCTGCCGAAGAAACCACAAGGGGCGAGCTTTTTGAAATCATCCAGCCAAGGATGGAAGAAATAATGATGGACGTTCGCAAGGAAATCGTCAAACATGCCGGTCTCAAGGAACTTAGTGGAAGCATAGTCCTGACTGGAGGAGGAGCGATGTTGCATGGAATACAGGAATTGACCAGGGAAATCTGGAACACTGAATCCGTCCGTGTCGGTGGCGCTCCTGACTTTGGTCGCGTGGAGGATGACGAAGGGTATTTGTACCGAAGACCTGATTTTGCCACGGCATTGGGCTTGGTTCTGGAAAATCTGCCAAAAGAAGAGGGTGGTCGCTCAAAGAAAACTTCAAGACCTGCCAGAACGACGGGTGGCTCGAACTCATCCCAGTTGATGGACAAACTAAAAAACATCTGGAACAAGTTCTTTTAAATTGATTATTTTTTTGTTTTCATTTATAATATTGAATGGAGTCTTTGAAAATCATGTTTGGACTCCAAAAAATACCTTTTCTGGAAGGGGATATCCAGTAAGGTGAAATGGATTATAAAAATGGGTCGGGAGGAAATATGATTGAGTTGTCAGTCGATAGTGATGTGGGTGAAACATTGAGGGCACCAAGTCCAACTGTCATAAAAATAATCGGATGTGGCGGCGGCGGGTCTTCTGCTGTCAATAGAATGGTTGCCGCAGGTGTGAAGGATGTTGAATCCATTGCCATAAACACGGATATCCAGGCGCTTAGGGTTTCTCATGCACAAAAGAGAGTTCCGATTGGTCAGAAGCTTACCGGAGGCTTGGGAGCTGGAATGAATCCTGAAATCGGAGAACAAGCTGCGGAAGAAGATGCGGAGACAATTAACCAGTTGGTGGAAGGCGCCGACATGGTTATCATTACTGCCGGAATGGGTGGCGG